>NZ_JBIMSN010000032.1:0-68921 GCF_043944905.1 Antrihabitans spumae | reverse complement strand
TTTCGGCCTCACATCACGCGCCTCACGCCGATCGCATTACGCAACAGCCCGGATCCCGTCGCAAAAGTCGACGAATGGGCGCTCAGCGTCACCTTCCCCGTGCCTTTCGCCTTCGCCTGACATCCGTGATCACCTCATCGGCGACCTTGTGGGGATCGGCGAGTACATCCGCGGCCGCGTAGCGCAGCACAAACCAGCCGTCGCGCACCAACCAGTTCTGTCGCCTCCGGTCGTTGCGAAAAACATCTGGCGCACAATGAAACTCGCGCCAATCGACCTCGACGACGACCCGCGCTCCGACGTCCACGAAATCTCCGACATAGGGACCGACCCGAGCATTAGCGGCGATGTCGAAGTCCCTGGCGCGGAATGCCCGCGCAAGTAGTCGCTCCGGCTCGGACGCGAAACCGATCGCGCGCTGCCGGAGTTGCTTCGCCAGTGCACCATTGCCGCTGCGGCCTGGCGTCTTCGAGGCCAGCAGCTCGAGTGCGATCGGGTCGACCGCGAACCGGCAACTCTCGTCGACGAGACGGGCCGCCTCGTCGGGACTCAGCACGGCGAGGCAATCGAGGAGAGCTTGCTCTCGGGTGACGATCGGAAGCGACTGCAACTCGACGAGCTCGGCCGAATCCAGAGTGCGGCGATACAGCCGCAGCCAGCTGGGTGTTTTCACTTTCACCGCATGCGGGACAGTGGCTTCGACGACATCGGGCTCGTCGCACCAGCCGTACAACCAAGCCGCAGTTCTATGGCTGAGTACCGCGCGCGACTGCCACGACATCACTGCTGCGCACTGCGCCAGTTTCGTCGGTTCGGTGATGCAATAGGTTCCCGGCAGCAGTCGTGTGTACGCACCATTTCGTGCACGACTATCGATGGTCCCCGCGGGGACACCATCGGCAAGCAATTGATCGCGCGTTCGAACTCCGAAGTCGTGCACGCCGTTACTCTCGACGACTCGTCGGCGCCTTCCTGGCGAAACATATCAGCCTGTGGATAACCCGAAGCCTGTGCATAACATTGCGAAAATCAGATGCGCCAACGGTTTTCGGTCCCTACTGTTGATCGAATTCGACAGATGAAAGGACCGAACCAATGTTTCCCGTAGAGCTGCGCGGTACCCGTGCGAAGACGCTCATGTGGGCGCCCGAGCACGAAATCGAGCAGGCAGCACTACAGCAGCTGCGCAACATCGCGAACCTCGAGTGGGTGCACGGCGTCCGCGTCATGCCCGACGTTCACCTCGGCAAGGGCGCGACCGTCGGATCTGTGATCGCCATGAAGGACGCGGTCGCGCCTGCTGCGGTAGGCGTCGATATCGGGTGTGGCATGGAGAGCGTCAAGACCGACCTCACCGCGTCCGACCTGCCCGACGACCTGAGGCGGCTACGTTCACGGATCGAAGCTGCCGTCCCGGTCGGGTTCAACTCGCACAAGAGCGCGGTCGACGTGCGCAAGCTGAGCTTCTCGGTGCCGGGACTGCGTACGGGTTGGGATCGGTTCTGGGGTAGCTTCGGCTCGCTGCACGACGATGTCCAGAAGCTGGAAGGCAAGGCGCACAACCAGATCGGGTCCCTCGGTGGTGGAAACCACTTCATCGAGGTCTGCCTCGACGAGCACGACGCGGTGTGGATTCTGCTCCACTCGGGTAGCCGGAACATCGGAAAGGAGCTGGCGGAGCGGCACATGCACATCGCTCGGCAGCTGCCGCACAACACCGGCCTCCCGGATCGTGATCTGGCCGTCTTCGTCTCGGGCACAAGTGAAATGGCCGCGTACCGTCGCGACCTCGAATGGGCTCAGGAGTACGCCGCACGCAATCGTGCGGTGATGCTCGGGCTGATTTGTTCGGCGGTGCGCGACGAGTTCCCGAATGTTCGCTTCGACGAGCCGATTTCGTGCCACCACAACTACGTGTCCGAGGAGATCATCGACGGCGAGCCGATGCTGGTGACGCGTAAGGGTGCGGTGCGCGCAGGCGAAGGACAGCTCGCGTTGATCCCTGGATCGATGGGTACGCGGTCCTACGTCGTGCGCGGCAAGGGAAACCCGGATTCGTTCCAGTCCGCGTCCCACGGCGCGGGTCGGCGGATGAGCCGAAACGCGGCGAAGCGGCAGTTCTCCGTCGCCGACCTCGTCAGCCAGACCGAGGGCGTCGAGTCCCGCAAGGACGCAGGCGTCATCGACGAGATCCCGGCGGCGTACAAGGACATCGATGCGGTGATTGCAGCGCAGTCCGACCTGGTCGACGTCGTCGCGACGCTGCGTCAGGTTGTCTGCGTCAAGGGCTAGGGCGCTACGCGCCTCGTGAGCACTTTCGGAGGGCGGAACCGCCGAAAAGACTCACGAGGCCGGGGGCCCTTCTGTCGGCGGGGCCGCCTAACGTTGGGGCAATGACCTCCCCCGACCTGCACGCCGCGCAGCCGACCCCCGACCTCCGCGCCGATGCCGAGCAACTGCTTCGTGAGCTGGCGGGTCCGAATGCCACGCTCCGTGACGATCAGTGGACAGCTATCGAGGCTTTGGTCGTGCAACGTAAGCGCGCGCTGGTTGTGCAGCGGACCGGGTGGGGCAAGTCGGCTGTCTACTTCATCTCGGCGAAGTTGCTGCGAGCGCGCGGCATGGGACCAACGGTCATCGTCTCGCCGCTGCTGGCGTTGATGCGCAACCAGGTCGCCGCCGCGGAACGCGCGGGGGTCCGTGCGGCAACCATCAACTCCGGCAACATGACCGAGTGGGACGAGATCCACGCCAAGGTCGCTGCCGGTGAGATAGATGTGCTTCTCGTCAGTCCGGAACGGTTGAACAACCCGGACTTCCGTGACCAGGTACTCCCCTCGCTCGCCGCCGACGCGGGCCTCGTCGTCGTCGACGAAGCGCACTGCGTGTCCGACTGGGGCCACGACTTTCGACCGGACTACCGCCGCATACGGACCCTCGTCTCGGATCTCGGTAATGGCATTCCCGTCCTCGCGACCACGGCGACCGCGAACGATCGTGTTGTCGCAGACGTCGCTGCCCAGGTCGGCGTCGGCGGCGCGGACACGCTGGTGCTGCGCGGCACCCTAGAGCGGGAGTCGCTGCATCTGTCGGTACTTCGCCTCGACGACGCACTCGAACGGGCGGCTTGGCTGGCCAAGCACCTCGCTGACCTGCCTGGTTCGGGCATCATCTACGTCCTGACCGTCTCGGCGGCGCGCGACCTTGCCGATCTGCTCTCCGACCAGGGCCACAAGGTGTCGGCCTACACGGGACAGACCGATCCGGCAGAGCGCGAAATGCTCGAGATAGCGCTGCTGAACAACGACGTCAAAGCCTTGGTCGCGACATCGGCGCTCGGAATGGGATTCGACAAGCCGGACCTCGGTTTCGTCGTCCATGTAGGAGCGCCGTCGTCCCCGATCGCCTACTACCAGCAGGTGGGACGCGCCGGCCGCTCGACCGATCGTGCCGAGGTCGTTCTGCTTCCCGGTGCCGAGGATCAGCGCATCTGGAGCTACTTCGCATCGGTCGCCTTCCCACGCGAGCACCTCGTTCGGAAGGTGATCGACGTGCTCGACACCGCCAAGCCGCTGTCGACCCAAGCGTTGGAACCGCTCGTCGAGCTCAATCGGACCAGGCTCGAAATGGTGCTGAAGGTGCTCGATGTCGACGGTGCCGTCAAACGTGTGCGCGGCGGTTGGATTGCGACAGGCGAGCCGTGGACCTACGACGAGGAACGCTACGCAAGGCTCGATCAGGCACGCGAGTCCGAACAGCAGGCGATGCTCGAATATCAGCGAACCACCGTGTGCCGCATGGAATTTCTCCGCAGGCAACTCGACGACCCCGGCCTGACGGACACGCCTGCCCCGTGCGGACGCTGCGACAACTGCACCGGAACCCGGCTCGACCCCACGGTCGACACCGCGGAACTGGATGCGACCAAACAACGGCTGGACCGGCCTGGCATCGATCTGCCACCGCGGAAACAATGGCCGACCGGGATGGCGAAACTCGGTGTGCAGCTCTCGGGCAAGATCACCGACGGACCCGAGACCGGTCGTGTGCTCGGACGACTCGCCGACCTGGGGTGGGGGCAACGGCTGCGCAGTCTGCTGGATGCGCCGGACGCGCCCGTCCCCGATCCCGTGGTCGCCGCGTGCATTCAGGTCCTCAAGGCGTGGGACTGGGCGCAGCGGCCGACCTCGGTCGTCGCGCTCGAATCGCCGACGCACCCGATCCTTGTTGCAAGCCTGGCAGCCAAGCTTGCAGAGATCGGCAGGCTGACGGACCTCGGCGTGCTGCGCGAGCGCCCTGATCATCCGCCGGTCTCTGCGGCGAACTCCGCGTACCGAGTTGCCGGGTTGGTCGGCGCGTGGGATGTTCCCGACTTCACCGGGGTCGATGGGCCGATTCTGCTGGTAGACGCCCTGACAGACACCGGGTGGACGTTCACCGTCGCCGCGCGCGAGCTGCGTGCGGCAGGCGCGGACGCGGTCCTCCCGCTGGCCTTGGCCACACCGAAGTAGCCACGAAGCCGCCACCGAATCGTGACGAGTATCACAATTGATGCTCGACCTGCGTTAAATCCGAGTTAACGGGTAACCAAGTCGAACGAGACATGAATTCGTCTCACCCACTTGTTACGTTCGTTTCGACCGATGACCCAGACCTCAGACAGAACGACCTCAGCCGCCGTGCCGGACACGGCGTTACGTAGTCCACAGATCTCAGACGGAGTCCGGCTCTGGCAGATCGCGAAAGCGTCCAAGGTTCTCGACGTCAATTCGAGTTATTCCTACCTGTTGTGGTGCAGGGACTTCGACACCACATCGATCGTCGCCGAAGTCGCGGGTGACGTCGTCGGATTTGTCACCGGATACATCCGGCCACACGCCCCGGGCACGCTTTTCGTCTGGCAGGTAGCCGTGGACTCCAGTCAGCGAGGCAAAGGCCTCGCCGTGCGCATGCTCGACCGTCTTCTCGACAAGACAGCGCAAGCAGCAGCGCCGCAAGCGATTACGCGACTGGAAACAACGATCAGCCCGGACAACCCGGCGTCGATCGCGTTGTTCACCTCGCTCGCCAAGCGGCGCAACACATCGATCCACAAGCAGGACCTGTTCGATGCAGGAGTATTTCCCGACGCTCATGAGGCAGAAGAGCTCTACACAGTCGGTCCGTTTGAAAACCGAAAGGAACTCGGCACATCATGAACGCCATTTCAGAACCCACAATTTTCGAATCGCTCGAATCCGAAGTCCGCAGCTATTGCCGAGACTGGCCAACGGTCTTCTCGACAGCGCAGGGCTCGTGGATTCGCGACGAGAACGGCAACGAGTACCTCGACTTCTTCGCAGGTGCCGGTGCCTTGAACTACGGGCACAACAACCCGGTCCTCAAGCAGGCCCTCGTCGACTACATCGTCAGCGACGGCATCACGCACGGACTCGACATGTCGACCGTGGCCAAGCGTGAATTCCTCGAGACGTTCAAGCAGAGGATTCTCGATCCGCGTGGACTCGACTACAAGGTTCAGTTCCCCGGTCCGACCGGTTCCAACACGGTCGAAGCCGCACTGAAGTTGGCTCGTAAGGTCACCGGCCGCGAATCCATCATCAACTTCACCAACGCGTTCCACGGCATGACGCTCGGCGCGTTGTCGGTCACCGGCAACTCGATGAAGCGCGCCGGTGCGGGTATCCCGCTGGTGCACGCCACTCCGATGCCGTTCGACAACTACTTCGACGGCACGATGGAGGATTTTCATTGGTTCGAGCGGTTGCTCGACGATTCCGGTTCGGGCCTGAACCATCCCGCCGCCGTGATCGTGGAAACCGTTCAGGGTGAAGGCGGCGTCAACGTCGCGCGTGCCGAGTGGCTTCGCGCGCTTGCCGACCTGTGCTCACGCCGCGAAATCCTGCTGATCGTCGACGACGTGCAGATGGGCTGCGGCCGCACCGGACCGTTCTTCTCCTTCGAGATCGCGGGCATCACGCCGGACATCGTCACTCTGTCGAAGTCGATCAGCGGGTACGGCATGCCGATGGCGCTGACACTGATGAAGCCCGAACTCGACATCTGGGGGCCTGGCGAGCACAACGGCACGTTCCGCGGCTTCAACCCAGGGTTCGTGACGTCCAAGGCCGCGCTCGACCACTATTGGTCCGACGACGCGCTGCACCTGTCGACGATGGCGAAAGGCGAGAAGGTTCACGAATCCTTCGCCGGTCTCGCAGCAGCTTTCGACGGCGTGTCCACGCGTGGACGCGGGCTGGTCCAGGGGCTCGTGTTCGAAAAAGCCGACCTCGCAAGCAAGGTGTGCCAGCACTCCTTCGAGGCAGGCCTGCTTACGGAAACATCGGGTCCGTCCGACGAGGTTGTGAAACTGCTTCCGCCACTGACGATCACCGACGACGAACTCGACCACGGTCTGCGCATCATCGCCGACGCGACCGCCAAGGTCTGCGGCTGAGGAGGTAACCCATGATTGTTCGAACAACTGCCGATATCACCGGCACCGACCGCGACATCACCAGCGACGACGGCAACTGGCGCAGCAAGCGGATCGTGCTCGGCGGCGATCGCGTCGGCTTCTCGTTCCACGAGACGACGATCAAGGCCGGGACGGTCAACAAGTTCCACTACGCGAACCACGTCGAAGCTGTTTGGCTCGTCGAGGGCGAAGGCACTCTGACCGACCTGGACAACGACCAGGTTTACGAATTGGGCCCGGGGTCTATGTATCTACTGAACGGCCACGAACGCCATCGTCTCGAACCGCGCACCGAGATGCGGATGTTGTGCGTGTTCAACCCGCCTGTCACCGGGCGCGAGGTGCACGACGAGAACGGTGTGTACCCACTGGTCGAAGTCGAGCCTGCCGGAGCGTGAAGTGAATGACGACATCTACACCGAACACCATCGCGACTGATCTCTACCCGACCCGCAAGGGACCGGTCTGCACGGTCGTCGACCGACCCGACCCTGTGGTCTGGTCGGGACTGACGGACGGGTCGCTGCACGCCGCTGAACTAGCTCGCTACGAGGACAAGGGTTTTCACGTCATGCCGTCCGTCCTCTCGTCGGGCGAGGTCGCGGCCTGCTACTCCGAGATCGGGCGGCTTGCCACGTCGCCCGACCTCGCCGCAGATCCACGGGTCATCCGCGAGCAGGGCACCGGCGACGTGCGGTCGATCTTCGACGTGCACCTGCTGAGTTCGATGGTTGCCGAGGTGGCCCGACGGCCCAACGTTCTCGGAGTTGCGCAACAGATCCTCGGCAGCGACGTCTACATCCATCAGAGCCGACTGAACTTCAAGCCTGGCTTCACGGGCGGACCGTTCTACTGGCACTCCGATTTCGAGACCTGGCACGCCGAGGACGGGATGCCCCGGCCGCGCGCGATGAGCATGTCGATCGCGTTGACGCCGAACTACGAAGTCAACGGCAGCCTGATGATCATCGCTGGTTCGCATCAGCGTTTCGTGTCGTGCGCCGGCGAAACCCCGAAAGACTATTTTCAGCGCTCGCTGGTCGAGCACATCCCGGTGACCGGATCGCCCGATCACGCGACGTTGACCGGCTTGGCGAACGAATTCGGCATCGAGCAGATTACCGGGCCTGCCGGATCGGCGACCGTGTTCGACTCCAACTGCATGCACGGCTCGAACGGCAACATCACTCCGTATCCGCGCTCGAACATCTTTCTTGTGTTCAACAGCGTCGAAAATACGCTCGGCCAGCCCTTTTCGGCTCCTGCGCCGCGTCCGGAGTTCCTGGCCAAGCGCGACTTCACTCCCCTGCGCTCGACCTGATCGAACGAATAGAGTTGCTTACATGGCATCGACTGTGATCGCACTCGGACCGAAACACGAACCGATGCTTGTCGACGCCATCGAGCGGGGGAACGCCACAGTGGGCGACCTCGACAAGGCTCGGGGATTGGTATGGACCGCAGGACCCGCAGACTTCCCGAAGTTGCCCGAGTCGATCGAATGGGTGCAGTTGTCGTCTGCGGGAATCGAGGAGTTCTTCACCGCCGGCGTGATCGAGCGACACCCCGACGTTCAGTTCACCTCTGCTGCTGCAATATTCGCGCCGACGGTTGCCGAACACGCACTGGCTCTACTTCTTGCCGGTGTGCGTTATCTGCCCGAGCAGATCCTTGCCGACAGTTGGCGGCAGCAGGAATTTCTTCCCCACATCGGCACCCTGCGCGGCGCAACGGTCACGATCATCGGCGCGGGAGGTATCGGTCGAGCGCTGATCCCGATGCTTGCCGCGCTCGGTGCACACGTCATCGCGGTGTCGCGATCCGGCCGACCCGTGCCCGGTGCGGTCGAGACGTTGCCCGTCAACAGGCTCGGTGAAATCTGGTCGCGCACCGACCATGTCGTGGTGGCTGCGCCCGCGACGCCGGCGACGAAGCACCTGATCGGCGCCGAGGAACTCGCCGCCCTGCGTTCGACGTCGTGGGTCATCAACATTGCACGTGGCAGCCTCATCGACACCGATGCTCTTGTCGCTGCGCTCGCGAGCAACTCGATCGGCGGTGCAGGCCTCGACGTCACCGATCCGGAACCGCTCCCGGACGGCCACCCACTCTGGTCCCTACCCAACGCCATCGTGACGCCCCATGATTCGAATCCGCCACAGCGCCGAGTGGCGGCGTTCGCGGATCACGTAGCCGCGAACGTCGCCAGATTCTCGAGCGGTCAGGATCTCATCGCCAAGGTCGACCGGAACTCCGGCTATTGAGCCGACGCAGCATCGGGGAAGAACATCTCGCGAGCCCGCCGGGCAACCTCGTCGGCGGGGACATCTTCGATCTTGGTGCACACCGCCCAGCGGTGACCGAAAGGATCGATGACGACGCCGTGCCGATCACCCGAGAACACGTTCGAAACGGGCACGACCAGGGTGGCGCCCGCGGTAACGGCCCGGTCCACAAAGGCGTCGGTGTCCTCGACGTATACGACCACCGACGAATGCACCCATCCCGCTTCCGGGGCTTTGATTCCGTAATCGGGCATGTCGTTGGACAGCTGCAGCATCGAATCGCCGATGCGCAGTTCCGCGTGCATCAAGCTGCCGTCGGGTGCGTCCATACGATCGACAACTTCCGCGCCGAAGCCACGAACGTAGAAGTCGAGCGCCGCTGGACCGTCTGCGACCGCGAGGAACGGGGTCAGGGTGCGGTAACCGGCTGGGATGGGGTTCACTGTTGTCATAGACCAATTCTCGACGGCGACAAGTAGCCCTGGATTGAACATTCGCGACACACTCGAGCGCAGCGTCGATGGCTTGCGCGACCTGTTGGACGGCAAGCGGACGGTTGTGCTCACCGGCGCAGGGCTCTCGACCGACTCCGGTATTCCCGACTACCGCGGTCCCGACTCACCGCCGAGAAACCCGATGTCGATTCAACAGTTCCTCGGCGACCCGGAGTTCCGCAAGCACTATTGGGCGCGCAATCACATCGGCTGGCGGTTCATGGACGGGTCCGCACCCAACGCTGGTCACCGCGCACTGGCGCGCCTCGAACGCGACGGCAAGGTCACCGGCATCATCACGCAGAATGTGGATCTACTGCACACCAAAGCGGGGTCACGCAACGTCATCGATCTGCACGGCACCTACGCCCAGGTGCGCTGCCTGACGTGCAACCACAGGGTTTCTCGCCATTCCCTTTCCGATCGACTCGACGAACTGAATCCCGGATTCGCCGAATCTGTCACTGCCGCAACAGGTGTGGAGATCGCACCTGATGCCGACGCGGTGATCGAGCACACGGCGCACTTTCGGATGGCCGACTGCGAACGCTGCGGCGGCCTACTCAAACCGGACATCGTCTACTTCGGCGAAAGCGTCCCACGCGAACGTGTCGCCGCCGCGTACGACATGGTCGACAACTCCGACGCGTTGTTGGTGGCGGGATCCTCGCTGACCGTCATGTCTGGCCTGCGATTCGTCAAACGAGCAACGAAGCTCGGCATACCGATCGCGATCGTCAACCGTGGCTACACCCGCGGCGACGACGTCGCGACGGTGAAACTGCACGCTGGCTGCTCCGACGTACTCGAAGGCCTCGCCGCAGGCTGAGTACGTCCGGAGTCGGTGGCACCCACACTCCGCTGGACGGAGGCAAGGGACCCCTCACACCGGTTCGAGCGCCACCAAATCGTCCGCATGTACAACGGGCCGTTGCAGTTCGGACGGCAGATCGGCAGTCGACGAACCGAGCATCTTCTCGAGTTCGGTGCTGTCGTAGGCAACGACACCGCGGGCGACGACGACGTCGTCCGGACCGACGAGAGCGACAACGTCGCCGCCGTAGAACCTGCCACGAACCGACGTGATGCCTGCAGCCAACAGCGAGCTGCGCCGGCGCGACACAGCCCGCACCGCACCCGCATCCAGCACCAGTGCGCCGCGAGCATCTGCGGCATGCCGCACCCAGAACTTGCGCGCGGACAGTCGAACGGGTCGTGCGGTGAACGCGGTTCCGACCTGCCCACCGCTGAGCGCCGCCGCAGCATCCGACGCAGCGGCAAGCAGCACCGGCACGCCTGCGTCGGCGGCAAGGCGGGCAGCCGACAGCTTCGACGCCATGCCACCCGTTCCGAGAGCACCGCCGGAACCTGCGATCACGCCGTCCAGATCCGCACTGCTGCGAACCTCCGGAATCATCGTCGCCGCGCCTTTTCGAGGATCCCCGTCGTAGAGACCGTCGACATCGGACAGCAGAAACAGTGCGTCGGCTCCCACGAGATGCGCGACGAGGGCGGCGAGGCGGTCGTTGTCGCCGAACCTGATCTCTTCCGTTGCCACGGTGTCGTTTTCGTTCACAACCGCGACGGCACCGAGCGAGCGGAGCCGATCCAGGGTGCGCTGCGCATTGCGATGGTGTTCACGGCGACCGAAGTCGTCTGCACTGAGCAGTACCTGACCGACTGTGCGTCCGTACCGCGTGAACGAGGTACCCCATGCGTGCGCCAGCGCTAGTTGGCCGACACTTGCCGCAGCCTGCTTGGTCGCCAAATCCTGTGGCCGCCTAGTCAATCCGAGCGGAGCCATACCCGCGCCGATGGCACCGGACGAGACGACGACGACGTCGGAGCCCGCCTGCATCCGCGCCTCGACAGCATCGGCCAACAGGTCGAGCCGCTGCAGGTCGATGCCGCCTGCCAGACTCGTCAATGCTGACGACCCGATCTTGACGACGACCCGGCGTGCCGACGAAATAGCTTGCCGCGCAGGACTTTCCGTCCCGCCCAACTCCGCTGTCACTGGTCCTCCGGTTCCAGACCTTCCAAACCACGACGGATGCGGTGTGCGTGCTTACGTTCGGTCGCGCCGATCCGCTCGACCTGATCGATACGCGCGTCGGTACCGCGTCCGGTCCGGACCATGTCCACACCTGCCGGGGTCTGCGGCTCCCAGTCGAACGTCACGGTTCCGATCGTCACCGAGGCGCCAGGCTCGGCACCCTTCTTGACGAGTGCGTCCTCGACACCGAGACGGGCAAGACGGTCCGCGAGATAGCCGACCGCTTCGTCGTTGTCGAACTGCGTCTGCTTGACCCACCGCTCCGGCCTGGTGCCCTTGACGATGAACCCGCCCGGCGTCTCCGGATCTGCAATGACGGTGAACCCGGTTTCGTCCACCGCGATCGGTCGAATGATCGGTCGGCGCGCGACGGCCTTCGGGTGCGCTGCGCGATAGTCCTCGACCATCTTCGCCAGCGCGAACGTCAACTGCCGCAGGCCCGTACGGCTCACAGCGGAGATCGTGAAGACCGGCCAGCCGCGAGCCTCGATGTCGGCGGTGACCATCTCGGCGAGTTCGGCTGCTTCCGGAACGTCGGCCTTGTTCAGGACGACGACACGAGGACGGTCGGCCAGATCGCCGAGCGTGGAGTCCGCCGACAGCGCCGGCTTGTACGCGGCGAGTTCGGCTTCCAGCGCATCGATGTCGGAGATCGGATCACGACCCGGATCGAGGGTCGCGCAGTCGACGACGTGAGCAAGCACGGCGCAGCGTTCGAGGTGACGGAGGAAGTCGAGTCCGAGTCCGCGTCCTTCGCTCGCACCCGGAATCAGACCGGGGACGTCGGCGACGGTGAACGTGGTGTCGCCGCTTGACACGACGCCGAGGTTCGGAACGAGGGTCGTGAACGGGTAGTCGGCGATCTTCGGCTTGGCAGCCGACAAGACCGACACCAGCGACGACTTGCCCGCCGACGGGAACCCGACGAGACCGACGTCGGCGACGGACTTGAGTTCGAGAACGAGTTCACGCTCGACACCGTCTTCGCCGAGCAACGCGAAGCCGGGCGCCTTACGTGCGCGGGATGACAATGCGGCGTTGCCGAGGCCGCCACGTCCGCCGAGTGCGGCTTCGAACTTGGTGCCCGGCCCGACGAGGTCGGCGAGAATGCGGCCATCCTTGTCGAGCACCATCGTGCCGTCAGGGACGCGCAGGATCAGGTCGTCGCCGGTGGAACCGTCGCGGTTGCTGCCCATTCCCTGGGTGCCGTTGCTGGCCTTGGCGTTGCCGTGAAAGTGGAAGTCGAGCAGCGTATGCACGTTCTCGTCGACTTCGAGGATCACGTTGCCGCCACGGCCACCGTTGCCGCCGTCGGGACCGCCGAGTGGTTTGAACTTCTCGCGATGGACGGACGAGCAGCCGTTGCCGCCCTTACCGGCGCTGACGTGCAGCACCACGCGGTCGATGAATCGGGACATAGGAACCGATCCTCCTCGTGTGTTTGGTGCGCTGTCGGCGACACGGCGATAAAAAAGACAAAAGGCGGGCCGGGGTTTTTGCGACCCTGGCCCGCCCCTGTGGAGCTCGGTAAAGCTTCGGTGTCAGGCCTGGGCCTGTGCCGGAACGATATTCACGGTCTTGCGGCCACGCTTGGCGCCGAACTCGACCGCACCAGCGGCAAGCGCGAACAGTGTGTCGTCGCCGCCACGGCCGACGTTGACGCCGGGGTGGAAGTGCGTGCCGCGCTGGCGAACGAGGATCTCGCCCGCGCTGACAGCCTGGCCACCGAACCGCTTGACTCCGAGGCGCTGTGAATTCGAGTCGCGACCGTTGCGCGAACTGGATGCACCCTTCTTATGTGCCATGTCTTCTCTCCAAGTCGGGGGTGCACGGGGGCGGAGCCCCCGTGGGATTACTTGATACCGGTGACCTTGAGGACCGTCAGCTTCTGACGGTGGCCCTGGCGCTTGTGGTAGCCGGTCTTGTTCTTGAACTTGTGGATCCGGATCTTCGGACCTTTGACCTGCTCGACGACCTCGCCGGTGACCGAAACCTTGGCCAGCTTGGCGGCGTCGGTGGTCAGCTGTGAGTCTTCGACGACGAGGACCGGGTCGAGCGAGACGGCCGTTCCGGGCTCACCCTCGATCTTCTCGACCTTGACGAGGTCGCCGACTGCGACCTTGTACTGCTTCCCGCCGGTCTTGACGATCGCGTACGTTGCCATCGGACGGCTACCTTCTTTCCCAAAAGTCGTGCTGTCGAACTTTGCTCGCGCGACAAACGTCGTGCGACTGGTCTGGTGTGTGCTTGCTGCCTGTGGCGCACCCGCCTCGAGCGCGAAACTCGATCCCCCGCATGAAATCACCTTCGTGAACTCATCGGACGTGGCGAAGCGATGCCGCCTGGCAGCGACTGGTCAAGGTTACGGGAACGCAGGTGCGAGGGTCAAACTGACCACCGCCGGCCGGAGCCACTGCGACCGAGGTAACAAGGACCGGTCAGGCGTCCACATCCACCGGCGGACCGGCAGGGCGTCCAGCAGCCCTGCGTCGCCGCGGTTCACGCGGTGGTGGCGGCGGTTCCGGTTCGCTCGTCACAACCCGAGCGGGCGGCTCGGAGCCTGCTGCCGGTAGGACGAAAACCGTTCCAGCAGTGGACTCACCCGACGGTGCTGCCGCTGGGCGAGAAACACGCCGGCGCAGCCACGACTTCTTCTTCGGCTCGTCATCTGCCGCAGGCGTCTGCTCCGACACCGGTTCGGGCACGTCGACCCGTTCCGGCTCGACAGTATGCACGGCCTGCTCCTCGACAACAGCCGCTGCGGTCGGCTCGTCGGTCGTTGCACCGCCTGCGACCACCTCGTCGACGACAACCGCTTCCGTGGTGTCGATCGCGGCCGCAACCGTACCGTCTCCGCCGTCCGCTACCTCGACAGCAGTTGTGTCCGCCGGTGCACCCTCGGCTGCCTGGGCACCGTCTGCCGGATGATCACCGTGGTGGGCGGCCATCGCGAGTGCGACCGGATGCGCACGCTTGATCGAAGGATCGACCTCGACCGTGGACTGTCCGTTGGACGCACCATCAGCAGGGGTTTCGGCCGCCGGACGTTCCCGACCACGCCGCTTCCGTGGCGTCGAATCGCCACGCGACGCCGACCGTGCACCGTTGTCGTCGGACGACGTCGACATCTCCACGGGGTAGGAGTGCACGAGTATGCCGCGGCCATGGCAGTGCTCGCACGTCGTCGAGAACGCCTCGACGAGTCCGGTGCCGAGCTTCTTCCTCGTCATCTGGACCAAGCCGAGCGACGTCACTTCCGACACCTGATGACGGGTGCGGTCGCGCCCGAGCGCTTCGGTCAACCGTCGCAACACCAGGTCGCGGTTCGACTCGAGCACCATGTCGATGAAGTCGACGACGATCATGCCGCCGATATCGCGCAGCCGCATCTGCCGAACGATTTCCTCGGCAGCTTCGAGGTTGTTACGGGTAACCGTCTCTTCGAGGTTGCCACCGGCACCGGTGAATTTGCCGGTGTTGACGTCGACGACGGTCATCGCCTCGGTCCGGTCGATGACGAGCGTTCCGCCCGACGGCAACCAGACCTTGCGATCGAGTGCCTTCGCGAGTTGTTCGTCGATCCGGTACGTCTCGAAAACGTCGGGTCCGCCGTTGGTGTCGTGCCGATGTACCCGTGGCAGCAGGTCGGGTGCAACCGTGGCGATGTAGGTCTCGACTGTGCTCCAGGCCTTCTCCCCCTCGATCACGATCTTGGCGAAGTCCTCGTTGAAGAGGTCGCGAATGACCTTGACCAGCAGATCGGGCTCTTCGTACAGAGTTTGTGTGTTGCCCTTGCCTGCGTTGGCGGCCTGTTCTTCGATCTGCCGCCACTGGTTCTGCAGGCGCTCGACATCGCGAGCGAGTTCTTCCTCGCTGACACCTTCGGACGCCGTCCTGATGATGACGCCGGCATCGTTCGGCACGATGTCGCGCAGAATCTCCTTGAGGCGCTTGCGTTCCG
This sequence comes from Antrihabitans spumae, assembly GCF_043944905.1. Classification (NCBI taxonomy): domain Bacteria; kingdom Bacillati; phylum Actinomycetota; class Actinomycetes; order Mycobacteriales; family Nocardiaceae; genus Antrihabitans; species Antrihabitans spumae. The sequence continues at coordinate 53,647 of NZ_JBIMSN010000032.1, read as the reverse complement.
TGTCCGGCAGCTTGCGAGAGATGCCGGTCGACGAACCGCCTGGAACGTAGACGAGGAATCGGCCGGCAAGGCTGATCTGTGTCGTCAGACGTGCGCCCTTGTGGCCGACCGGGTCCTTGCTGACCTGGACGAGCACCTGGTCGCCCGGCTTGAGTGCCTGCTCGATCTTGCGCGAGTTACCGCCGAGACCTGCTGCTTCCCAGTTCACTTCACCGGCGTAGAGCACGCCGTTGCGGCCACGGCCGATATCGACGAACGCCGCTTCCATGCTCGGAAGCACGTTCTGCACGCGACCGACGTAGACATTGCCGACCATCGAGCCGGAGCTGGTGTTGGTGACGAAATGCTCGACGAGGATGTCGTCCTCGAGCACAGCAACCTGCGTTGCGGACGGGTGATCGCCGAAAGCCTTCTCGCGCACGACCATGACGCGGTCGACGGCCTCCCGGCGGGCCAGGAATTCGCTTTCGGTCAAGATCGGCGGGCGACGACGACCGGCATCGCGACCGTCCCGTCGACGCTGACGCTTCGCTTCGAGCCTGGTCGAGCCGGTGATGCCTTGAACTTCGTCCCTGACTACACGGGGTTTGTTGCGCGGCTCGCGCTCGTGAACGACCGTGTTCGGCGGATCGTCCTCCGAGGCCGCGGCGTCACCTGTTGCGGCGTCGCCGGTGACCTTGCGGCGCCGACGACGACGCCTGCGGCGGTTGGGTCCGTCGCCGGTGCCGCTGTCGTCGGAGTCGTCGTCACCGTCGGAGTCGTCTGAATCGTCGGCGTCCGCACCCGTGGTGTCGGAGTCGGCATCCGATCGATCGGTGGAGCCCGAACCTGCTGCACCTGATGAATCCGCAGCGTCTGCTGAATCCGCGGCCTGCTCGTCGGCATCCGTCGAGTCGTCGGAATCGTCCTCTGCGTCGCCACCCGCCTGCTCACCGCGGCCACGACCACGTCCGCGGCGTCCGCGGCGGCGTCGTTTCGGTTGGGCGCCGTCGTTCTTGTCGTCGTCGGCAGCATCCGTGCTGTCGTCCGACGTCGCCTCGGGTGCCTGGTCGGCGCCCTCGTCGACAACAGTCCGGCCGCTCTTGCGGGAATCGGCTGAGTCGGATCCGGCTGAGTCGGATCCAGACGTGTCGGCTTGGGTGGTGTCGGCTTGCGAGTTGTCGGCTGTCGACTTGCTTGCAGCTTTTCCGGATCCAGCCGTCGAAGACTCGGCATCGGCAGTGTCGGATTGCTGATCGTCGGACTTGTCCGTCGCGGCAACTCGGGTCCGGCGGCGTCTGCGGGTCTCTTCGACGGCCGCCGTGTCGGGCTGCAGGAACAACGGGGCGTGTACAACCGCCGGGGTCACGAAGATCGGCGGAAGTTCGGCATCGGCGTCGGACCGGATCGGCCCGGAGAACAGGTTCATGTCGTTGGACACCGGGGTCGGCGTGTCGACGACCTCGGCAACAACGGGAGTCTCGACGACGGGTTCGACGGCGACCGGAGTCTCAGTTTCGACCGTAGTTTCTGTTTCGACCGGCGCTTCGGCTACCACCGATACTTCGGCCGCGTCGTCAGCTGTCGCAGGAGGAGCTGTGGCAGCAGGAGCCGCGACGGGATCGGTGACGCCGGTAAGCAGGTCGCGCACTGATTCCGCGATGTCGCGGTTCAGGCTCGACTGCGGGCTCTTCGCTTCGGCGCCGACCTCGGTCAGCGCAGCGAGGACCTGTTTGCTCTTGACGCCGAGCAACTTGGCAAGCGCGTGCACCCGAATGCGATCCGGAAGTTCCGGTGCCGTTTCGGTGGTTGCGATCGACGATCCCGAGTCCTGCGAATCACCGCTCGCGGACTTGGGTGTCTCGGCTGAATCAACTTCGTTCAGCTCTTCGGATGTCTCGGGCGGCACTTGATCGGCCACGTGGTCTCCCTCGGACCCCCGGGCGCGTCCGCCCAGCAATCGGGAGGTGACGCGGCCACTCAGGGGCTACATGTGTACCCGCGCCTGTGGCCGCGAGATTGTGTGGTCTCGCTCCGCGTACTCGGTAATGTCCGATGAATCTGGTCTGTGTGGGCTTGCTGGGCACGCGGTGCCTGGCTTGGATGGCTGTGCCGTGGTTCGCGCGCTGATCATCGAGCGTGCCGACGCGGGCAACCGACATCTTCTTGCGTTGTCCGTGGCAGCGATGACGGCATCGAACTGTGGAGTCATCCCGGTTACATCAACATGACGAACAAGTGGAGCTTATGTGGTGTAACCGTCACCAGTATCCCACACGCTCGCTCCGGCGCTCGCCATCGGCGTCCGGAGCGAACGTGTCGTGTTGTCTCAGGCGTTGGACAGTTCGGGGAACCACAGGGCAATCTCGCGTGCTGCGGACTCGGCGGAATCCGATCCGTGCACGAGGTTTTCCTGGGTCTCCAGGGCGAGATCGCCACGAATCGTGCCAGGCGTTGCCTTCTCGACGGGATCGGTGCCACCGGCGAGCTGTCGGAAGGCGGCGATCGCGCGCGGACCCTCGACGACGGCCGCTACGACCGGTCCGGAGGTGATGAATTCGAGCAGTGAACCGAAGAACGGCCGTTCGGCGTGCTCTGCGTAGTGGCTGCTTGCTAGTTCGTTGGAGACGTTCTTCAGCTCCAGCGCGGCGATGGTCAGACCTTTGCGTTCGATCCGGCCGAGGACTTCGCCGATGTATCCGCGAGAAACGGCATCGGGCTTGATAAGGATAAGGGTGCGCTCAGTCACGGCCGACAGCCTAGAGGTCTAGTCTCGCTGGCCCGGGAGCAGCCCCCTCTTCATCCGCGACTGGACGTCACGCCGAAGCCAGAGCAGGTAGCCCCACACTCCCGCGAAAATGAGACCGATGACGCCGATCGACGGATGCGCGAACCAGCCGGCAACGAACGCCACCTGCAGCGCAAGGTTGTACGGCATTGCCCACGGCCGCCGTTGCAATCCGCCACCGGCGATCATCAGCAGCGCGAGGCCGACGAGGTAGCCGCCCGACACCCATGTGACGCCACCGCTGAGCTTCGCCACGATCGGCAGACCGAGCAACACGACGATCGCCTCGAGTATCAGTACCCCGGCCAGCACGCCGCGGAAGGCTTTCCACGGATCCTTGGTCGGCTCACCGAACTGGGTCGTTTCCCCGTCTGCGGGGCTGTCGGAACTCACGCGGGATCCTTTCCGAACAACGCACGCGCCGCACCGGCAGTCACGACGGACCCGGTCACGACGACCCCGGCACCCGAGACCGCCTCCCCCGGTTCGACGACGTCCTCCGCGAGCCCTATCGCCGTCTCCAGCGCATCCGGCAACGTCGCCGCAACGACGACGCGCTCGTCGCCGAAGCGTTGGACCGCGAGATTGCCGAGTTCTTCGGCTTCCATCGAGCGCGGCGATCCGTTGGTCGTGACAACGATCTCGTCGAATGCAGGCTCGAGCGCTTCGAGAATGCCCGCGACGTCCTTGTCCCGCATCACGGCGACGACGCCGACGAGTTTGCGGAAATCGAACTCGGCGGCAAGGGCCGCCGCCAGCGCCTTGGCGCCTGCCGGGTTGTGTGCCGCGTCGAGAAATATGGTCGGGGCACTCCGAACACGTTCGAGGCGACCCGGCGACGTGACCGACGCGAAACCCGCGCGTATCGCATCGACGTCGAGCCTACGATCGGCGCCTGCGCCGAAGAACGCTTCGACAGCCGCGAGCGCGAGTACTGCGTTGTGCGCCTGGTGTTCGCCGTGCAGTGGCAGGAAGATCTCGTCGTAGACACCGCCGAGCCCCTGTAGTTGCAGTTCCTGCCCGCCGACCGCGATGCGCCGACCGAGCACCTTGAACTCGGACCCCTCCCGAGCAACGGCAGCATCGACCTCGACGGCGCGACGCAGCAGGACGTCCATCACTTCGGGTTCCTGTTGCGCGATGACGGCGACGGTATCGATCGGAACGAGTTGTTCGCGTGCGCGTTTGATGATTCCGGCCTTCTCACCGGCGATACTCGTCAGATCCGGACCGAGGTAGTCGACGTGGTCGAGTCCGATCGGCGTGATCACGGCGACCTGACCGTCGATCACGTTGGTCGCGTCCCACCGACCGCCGAGACCGACCTCGACGACAGCCACGTCGACCGGCGCTTCCGCGAACGCGGCGAACGCCATCGCTGTGACGACCTCGAACTTGCTCATCGCAGGTCCGCCTGCGCTTTCCGAGGACGCGTCGACCATTTCGACGTACGGCAGGATCTCGCGATAGGTGTCGACGTAGAGACGCGGCGAGATCGGCAGGCCGTCGATACTTATCCGCTCGGTCGGCGATTGCAGGTGCGGGCTCGTCGTCCGACCGGTGCGGCGATGCAGACTCTGCAGGAGCGCGTCGACCATGCGGGTGACCGACGTCTTGCCGTTCGTGCCGGCAACGTGGATTGCCGGATAGCCGTGCTGCGGCGCGCCGAGCAGATCCATCAGTGCGGAGATCCGAGCAGTCGACGGCTCGATTTTCGTTTCGGGCCAACGCTTGTCGAGCTCGGCCTCGACGAGGGTCAGCTCTGCGAGATCGACCGCGGACGGCGCCTCTAGTGCGACGGGGTCGCCCTCGGTGCTCACTTGGCACCCATGTCGCGCAGGCGCGCACCGACTCTGGCGACCTCTTCTTCGGCAAGGCTTCGCCGCGACCGGATCTTGTCGACCACCTGATCCGGTGCCTTGGCGAGGAACGCCTCGTTCGACAGTTTCGCGGCCGTCGCTGCCAGTTCCTTCTCGGCGGCAGCAAGTTCCTTCTCCAGCCTGCGTCGCTCGGCCTCCAGATCGACGGTGCCCGACGTATCGAGTTCGACGGTGACCGTCGCGTTGCTCAGGCGCACCTCCAACGATGCGGTTACGGCGAAATCGTCTGCGGGAGTGGTCAGCCTGGCAAGTGAGCTGATCGAGTCGAGTTGGGCAACCAGATCGGCCGACTCGACGCCGACCAGACGGGCTGCGACCTTCTGCTTGTCCTTGAGACCCTGATCGCTGCGGAAGCGGCGCACTTCGGTGATCAAGCGCTGCATATCCGAGATACGTTGCGCTGAAGCAGTATCCGCCGCAGTTCCCGATGCCGTCGGCCACTGCGCGACGACCACGGATGCACCACCTGTCAACGCTTTCCAAAGCGTCTCCGTGACGAACGGGATCACCGGATGCAGCAGGCGCAGCAGCGAATCGAGGACCACACCGAGCACGGCACGGGTAGCGGCCACGCGCTCCGGATCGGCCAACTGCACCTTCGCCAGTTCGAGATACCAGTCGCACACCTCGTCCCACGCGAAGTGGTAGAGACCTTCGCAGGCTTTACCGAACTCGTAGCTGTCGAACGCCGAATCCACTTCGGCGCGAACCTCTTCGAGCCGATCGAGGATCCAGCGGTCTGCGTCGGTCAGCGCATCGCGGGCGGGCAACTCGGTCGACACTGCACCGTTCATCAGCGCGAACTTGACGGCGTTGAACAGCTTGGTGACGAAGTTGCGCGACGCCGAGGCGTGCGACTCGCCGATCGAGAGGTCGCTACCGGGCTGCGCACCGCGAGCGAGGGTGAACCGCAACGCGTCAGCACCGTACAACTCGACCCAGTCGAGTGGGTCGATGCCGTTGCCACGCGACTTGGACATCTTCTTGCCGAACTGATCTCGGATGAGCCCGTGCAGGAAGACGTCCTTGAACGGCACCTGTAGGCCGGACTTGCCAGGTCCCGCGATCTGGTCGTCCTCGGCGATGAACATGCCGAACATCATCATGCGGGCGACCCAGAAGAAGATGATGTCGTAGCCGGTGAAGAGAACGCTTGTCGGATAATACTTTTGGAGTTCAGGCGTCTTCTCGGGCCAACCGAGTGTCGAGAACGGCCAGAGCCCCGACGAGAACCAGGTGTCGAGCACATCGGGATCCTGGGTCCAGCCGGCGGGCGGCGTCTCGTCCGGACCGACGCAGACGGTTTCGCCGTCGGGCCCGTACCAGATCGGGATGCGGTGACCCCACCAGAGCTGGCGCGAGATGCACCAGTCGTGCATGTTGTCGACCCACGCGAACCACCGTGATTCCAGACTCTTCGGATGAATCACCGTGTCGCCGTTTCGAATTGCGTCGCCTGCAGCGGCGGCGAGAGTGTCGACCTTCACCCACCACTGCAGCGAGAGGCGCGGCTCGATCGCCTCACCACTGCGCTCGGAGTGACCGACACTGTGTAGGTACGGACGCTTTTCGGCGACGACTCGCCCTTCCGCGGCCAGACGCTCGCGCACTTTGACACGTGCCTCGAAACGGTCCATACCGTCGAATTCGGTTCCGGTTCCGACGATCCGAGCCGTTTCGTCCATGATGGACGGCATCGGCAGGCTGTGTCGTAGCCCCATCTCGAAGTCGTTGGGATCGTGCGCGGGGGTGATCTTCACTGCGCCGGTACCGAACTCGGGGTCGACGTAGTCGTCGGCGATGATCGGTATCGCCCGACCGGTGATCGGGTGCTCGACGGTGGTGCCGATCATCGTCTTGTACCGCGCATCGTCGGGGTGCACCGCGACCGCGGTGTCACCGAGCATCGTCTCCACCCGCGTGGTCGCGACGATCACGTGCGGCTCGTCGTCGCGAAGCGAGCCGTACCGTAGCGAGACCAACTCGCCCTCGACGTCCTCGTACCGAACTTCAATGTCGGATATGGCAGTACGCAGCTCGGGCGACCAGTTCACCAGCCGCTCGGCGCGATAGATCAGGCCCGCGTCGAACATCCGCTTGAAGATCGTCTGCACCGCATTGGAGAGTCCGTCGTCCATCGTGAACCGGTCGCGGCTCCAGTCGACACCGTCGCCGATCCTGCGCATCTGGCCCTGAATGGTGCCGCCGGACGCGTGCTTCCAGTCCCACACCTTGTCGATGAACAGCTCTCGGCCGAAGTCCTCTTTCGTCTTGCCATCCACGGCGAGCTGCTTCTCGACGACGTTCTGCGTCGCGATACCTGCATGGTCCATGCCCGGCTGCCACAGGACGTCGAACCCCTGCATCCGCTTGCGACGAGTGAGCGCGTCCATCAGCGTGTGGTTGAGCGCGTGGCCCATGTGCAGGCTGCCCGTGACGTTCGGTGGCGGCAGCACGATCGAGTACGGCGGCTTGTCGCTGGTCGGGTCCGCCGCGAAATATCCGGCAGCTACCCAGCCCTGATACAGGTCTTCCTCGACTGCGCTGGGATCCCAGCTCTTCGGTAGCGAATCGGCTCGACTGTCGGAACTATCGGGGGCTGTGCTGGTCACTCGGCGATTCTAGTCGGCGACGGACGACGCGATTCATCGACGCTAGCTGGTGGCAACCGTTCGCATCGTCGCCCTAGCCTCGAGCCGACCACCCTCGGGTGCACCATCGTTCACCCTTGGGTCGCGAGCACCACCACTCGGGCTGCTGTCGCCGACCTCCGGAATAGACCAGATTTGCGGTCAAGAGAAACAAGCACTCCGACTCCCGCAGAGTCGGACAAACGGAGGTCACAATGTACGTACTGGTCGATTCACCGGTGGGAACGTCGTTCATCCGCAACCGCCCCGAGCATTTCACCGAGACCGCGGAACTCGATCCGCACGGTGTCGCTGTCTCCTCCGGTGATCGCAGCCTCACCTTCGCCGAGGTCGACGCGTGGTCGACCACTCTTTCCCAAATGCTGGTCGACATGGGCGCAGGGACCGACAACCACGTCGTCATGGCGCTGCCGCCTTCGATCGAGTCCGTCGTTGCGATGTGGGCGGTTGCGAAGACGGGAGCCGCTCTCGCGTCGATCGATCCAGCTGAATCGGCCACGATGGCCGGGATCGTCGTGTCCGGCCGCCGTGTCAGCATCGGCTTGACGACTCGGGAACAGCTCGCCTCGCTGCCGGATTCGATCACCTGGCTTGTCGTAGACGAAAGCGCTTCTCGCGCTGGAGGTTCGGTGACCTTGGTCGCGGCGTGAGTGGCCGCGCAAACGATGCGCAAACGATCAAGGGCCGAGAGAATTGGCAGAAGGGTGGAGGATTCAATGGATGAGGGTCACTGAATCCCCCGCCCTTCCTCCGCAATAGTAGACCGCCTGCCACGTTAAATCTGCACGACGGGCAGACTTTTCTCGAACGTCGAGTCAGCCGCTTGGCGACGAACCGACTGCGACCCCGCGGCTACGTCGCTGAACACCCAGCAAGCGTTGAGCATCGTCGATCGACGACGGCTCTTGGGCCCACTCCATCGCCGCACGATTCGTCCCCGATCCCCATGCCGAGCACATTAGCAAGACATTTCAGATAAAGATTTCGCAATAATCACGCGCTTCGAGACCTCTTCGTAATAAAATCGTGACACCTGAGACACCGAAACCTTGGTCGCCAGCTCAGGTTCAATCGAATACGGAGGAGATGTCATGGGATCAACGGAACTGCTCAGCGGATTGTTCGGAACCGGTAGCTCGGGCAGCGGCGGCGGCGGTGAAAGTGGCGGCGGTGGCCTGCTCGGAGGTCTCCTCGGCCTGCTCGGCGGAATTCTCTGACTCAACTCGTGATCGGTCGGTCGCTTCGAAGCGGTGCACGAAGCGGCCGACTACACGAACGCGTCCAGGTCGATCCGAACCGCAAGCGGGTGAGTTGCAGCGCTAGCGCGGATTACGCCACATCGCCCAGAGGGTGGGACCGCCCTTGGGGAGCACGACCTCGCGGGTGACCTCGAAACCGAATCGCTCGTAGTACGGCACGTTGTCGGGCTTACTCGATTCCAGATAGGCCGGTGCGTGCTCGGCGTCGCATCGATTCAGACGTGACGTCATCAGGCTGTGGCCGAAGCCGCCACCGCGCACAGACGGATCGGTGCCGATAACCGACAGATACCAATGCGGCTCTTCCGGATGGTTTGCCTTCATCGTCTCGTTGACCTCGCCGCCGAGCTGTATTCGACTTCCGAAAGCCATGATCATCGCGGGCACCGAACGCAGTTCCGTCCAACCGGACGACTTCCAGCCGCCGGGCGGCGCCCACAGGGTCGCTCCACCGATTGCACCGTCGGCACCGGTTGCTACTTCACAGCCACCCTGTGACAGGTACTGGTAGCGCGCGATCGCGCCGAACAACCTCGCGAGCCCCTTCTCACGCTTGGCGTCGTCGGGCAGCATAAACGTCATAACCGGGTCGTCGAAGAACGCCCGCGCGAGGGTTCTGGACACTTCTGCGATGTCCGACTTCTGTGTCGGGCGCACGATAGTCATGGCAACAGGCTACCGAGGCAGTCCGACACCCTCCGGTGCGGTGAAAAGGTCGGTTCCGACCACGGTTCCGCTGCGTCGATCCAGATAGCAGAACAACACCGCGGGCACTTCGCCCCCAACACATGTCGAGACGACGACATCGCCCGATGCGATCACCTTCGTGAGGTTCCCGACGACCGCCCCGCCGAACAGTTGCACCGCGTCGTCGGAACCCGCCTGTGCCTGCGAAACAAGTTCGGCTACAGCGGCTTTACCGGAATTTCCGACGCTGCGCATGGCTCGCCCGAACGCGAAAGCGCCGCCGAGGCCCTGGTACTTCAGTAGGCGAATATTGGTCTGCGCGATCGATCGGGTGTGTGCACGATCGAACCCCGCGAGCTGTGCAACGACAGGCCCGACCTCCCAGTGTGCGGCGAGTCGTCCGATCCGCAGCGGACCACTGTCGGTCGTCAGTTCGTACAGCAGATAGGCCGGCGTCTCGAGCACGACACCCGCGGTGTCGGTGATCTCGATCGTGACATTTCGAACGACATCGAGACCGCGGACGATATCGGGTCCGTCGTAGCGGAAACGGATGGACCGCGGCGCGATGTAGGTGTCCCAGAATCGCGACAGCGCGTGGGGGCCACGACTGCCGCCGCGGCGGTCGTACAGACCGCCGACGACCGGGCGCCCACCTACCGGATCCTCGACGACATGGCGGGGAGCGAAGAGCGCGAGCCACGCGGCCTTGTCGTGCGCGGCGACGGCAAGCGGCGAACGCTCGACGAACTCGAGTAGGTCGTCGGGGGTCACCGCCACGGTCACGCGCGCTGCCTCTGCGTGCGCGCGAACTGCAGGAACTCGACCAGATCGTCGACCGTCTGCGTCGACGTACGCGCTCGGTAGCCGAGTTCGGTGACTGCTTTGGCGTTGTCGATCCGCGGGCTCGCCACGAGCGCCGCCAAAGAGCCTGCGCTGATCAGATCCGATCCGAATCGCTTACCGATTCGTTCCGCGATCGGGATCATCGGTAGCACCGCGCGCAGCGGAACGGCCGCGATACGTCCGCTTCGTCCCGCCTTCCTGGCGGCCCGCCGAAACACGTCGGCCATCACGCAGAATTCGCCTGCCAGCAGGTAGTTCTCACCGGTTCGTCCGCGGTCGGCAGCGGCGACGAGGCCGGTTGCGACATCGCGGACGTCCACGAGATCGAAGCCGCCCTCCAGCGTGAACGGCATCCGGCCGCGGATGGCCATCGCAATCAGGCCGTTGATCCTCGACAGGCCGGCCATGCCGAAATCGGTCGGGCCGTACACGCCCGTCGGATTGCAGATCACGGCGTCGAGGCCGGCTTTGACGACCTCTTGGACCTGCTGCTCCCCCGCCCACTTCGAGCGGTCGTATACAGGGATCTTCCCATCCTCGGACCGCGGGCTCGTCTCGTCGATTTCCTGGCATCGGTACTGGTCGAAGGCATGTATGGAACTGCAGTGCACGTAGCGCCGGACACCTGCCGCCAACGCAGCTTCGGCGGTGTTTCGCGCACCGTCGACGTTGAGCCGCCAGGCGATCTCGTCTTGTTCGGACAGGGTGATCTTCGCGACGAGGTGGTACACGGTGTCGACACCCGTCAGAGCACTCCGGATCGACTCCGGGTCGAGCACGTTCGCCTTTCGGAACTCCACACCGGACGGAAAGTGCGGCGAGCGGGCTACATCCAACGCGCGGACCGACTCGCCATCGGCCACCAGCTGTCTGACCAGGTTGACGCCGAGATATCCGCTCGCACCCGTCACCGCCACAGTCATACTTCTCTTCCTCTCCACGTCCTTGCCGCAGATCATACGGGACGAACTAGAACTTGTTCTAGATTTGCCCTTGCCCTGGGTTGGAGGCGTCCGAGCAAAGAGGCACTATGGAGCAATGACCCGCACGGGACCGACCAGCGACATCGACGAGTCCGCGCTTGCGGTCACGTCGCCGAAGAACAAGGCGGCCGGGCTCACCGCCGTCGCCGTCTCGATGCGGCGCAGCCTCGAACAGATGGGTCTGCTGCGCACGTCGAGGTCGCTCGCTCGCCTCAACCATCACGACGGATTCGATTGCCCAGGCTGCGCATGGCCCGAACCGCTCGGCCATCGGCGTCCCGCCGAATTCTGCGAGAACGGCGCCAAGGCGGTCGCAGAGGAAGCGACGCTGCGGACCGTCACACCGGAGTTCTTTGCCGAGCACTCGGTCGCGGAACTGGCGACCAAGTCCGGCTTCTGGCTCGGCCAGCAGGGGCGCCTGACCCACCCGATGGTGCTCACGCCGAATGCCACGCACTATCAACCGATTTCGTGGCGCGACGCCTACCGGCTGATCGCCGATGGATTGCGCGCGCTGTCCTCCCCCGACGAAGCGATCTTCTACACCTCGGGACGAACAAGCAACGAAACCGCGTTCCTCTATCAGTTGCTGGTCCGCAGTTTCGGTACCAACAATCTGCCCGACTGCTCCAACATGTGTCACGAATCGTCCGGCACCGCCCTGACCGCAGCGATCGGCATCGGCAAGGGGTCGGTGTCCATCGACGACTTGACCAAGGCGGACCTGATCCTCATCGCCGGCCAGAATCCGGGTACCAACCACCCGCGCATGCTGTCGACCTTGGAAACGGCAAAGCGCAACGGCGCCAAAATAATTGCCATCAATCCGCTTCCCGAGGCGGGCCTGAAGGGCTTCAAGGACCCCCAGCGCCTCAGTGGCCTACTGCGTGGCGGCACCGAGATCGCGGACGAGTTCCTGCAGATCCGCATCGGTGGCGACATGGCCCTGTTCCAAGGGCTCGGCAGGTTGCTCTTCGAGGCCGAGGATCGCGCGCCGGGGACCGTGGTCGACAGGGCCTTCGTCGACGCACACTGCGCCGGTTTCGCCGAATACGAAGCGCACATGCGTGCGGTCGACCTCGACGCCGTGCTCGAGGCAACCGGTTTGACCCGGACTCAGCTCGACGAGACCGCTGCAGCACTCATCGCCTCGGAGCGCACCATCACCTGTTGGGCAATGGGATTGACGCAGCAGCGGCACGCTGTCGCGACCATCGAAGAGGCGACCAACCTGCTGCTGCTTCGCGGCATGATGGGCAAACCCGGCGCAGGCGTGTGCCCGGTACGAGGACACTCGAACGTGCAGGGCGACCGCACGATGGGCATCTTCGAGCGGATGCCGGACTCCTTCCTCGACGCACTCGATGCCGAATTCGCGATGTCCAGTCCGCGCGAACACGGTTTGGACACAGTCGATTCGATCCGCGCGATGCGCGACGGGACGGCGAAGATATTCATGGCCATGGGCGGCAATTTCGTCTCCGCAACGCCGGATACCGACGTGACCGAGGCAGCGTTGCGCAATTGTGCTCTGACCGTGCAGGTCTCGACGAAGCTCAACCGAAGTCACGTAGTCCCCGGCGAAGTCGCATTGATCCTGCCCACGCTCGGCCGTTCCGACCTCGATCTGCAGGACGGCACCAAACAGCATGTCTCCGTCGAGGATTCGATGTCGATGGTCCACCTGTCCACCGGCAGGTTGGCACCGGTCAGCTCGGACCTTCGCAGCGAGGTCGCGATCGTGTGCCAACTGGCGACCGAACTGTTCGGACCCGACCACCAGGTTCGGTGGTCGGAGTTCGAAAAAGACTACGACCTGATTCGCGACGCGATCTCCAGAGTGATCCCCGGCTGCTCCGACTACAACACACGTGTCCGCGAGCGCAACGGCTTCCAGCTACCGCACCCGCCCCGCGATTCACGTGAATTCGTCACAGCCACAGGCAAAGCCAATTTTGCAGTCAACGAACTGGCCTGGGTGCCTACCCCGCCGGGACGCCTCGTACTGCAGACGATGCGCAGCCACGATCAGTACAACACGACGATCTACGGTCTCGACGACAGATACCGCGGCGTGAAGAACGGCAGGCAGGTCGTCTTCGTCAACGCAGCCGACATCGCCGAACTCGGGTTCAGCGACGGCGATCTGGTGAACATCGTCTCCGAATGGCCGACCGAGGGCCGCGTCGAGGAACGTCGCGTCGACGGTTTCCGGATCGTCGCCTACAGCACTCCGCGCGGCAACGCCGCGGCCTACTATCCAGAGACGAATCCGCTGATCCCACTGGATCATGTTGCGGACAAATCGAATACGCCGGTATCCAAGGCGATTACAGTCCGGCTCGAACGGGCGGACTGATGGGCCGCATCACCTCACGTCGCCAGGTTCTGCGGATCACCGCAACAGGGTCCGTCCGCCGACCGGACACACTCGCTGTCGAGGAGCCGCTCGAGCTGCGGATTGCGGGCACGCCGGTGAACGTGACGATGCGGACCCCGGGCAACGACATCGACCTGGTGCACGGATTTCTCCTCAGCGAGGGTGTGATCGCTGACGCGGGCGATGTGGTCGCTGTTCGCTACTGCGCCGGTGCGGACGAAGACGGTGTCAATACCTACAACGTTCTCGACGTGACACTCGCCGCGACCGCACGGCCGGATGCGTTGGGGCACAGGCACGTCATGACATCGAGCGCGTGCGGAGTGTGCGGTAAGGAATCGCTCGCCGACGTCGCGGCGACGTCGCGATTCGATATCGCGCAGACGGAACTTGCCGTCGAGGCCGGGATTCTGGCGTCGATGACGCAGACACTTCGTAAGAACCAGCGAACGTTCGACGCGACGGGCGGCCTGCATGCGGCTGGTTTGTTCAGCGCCGACGGCGCCCTGCTCGTCGTCCGCGAGGACGTCGGCCGCCACAACGCGGTCGACAAGGTGATCGGCTGGGGCATCGCCGAAGGCCGCGTGCCCATGAGCGACTGCGTATTGATCGTCAGCGGCAGAGCTTCCTTCGAACTCGTACAGAAGGCCGTGATGGCAGGCATACCGATGCTCGGCGCAGTGTCGGCGCCGTCGTCGCTCGCAGTGGATCTCGCGGCGGACAACGGACTGACACTCGTCGGGTTTCTCCGTGGCGAGACGATGAACGTCTACTGCCGAAGCGATCGACTCAAACAGACTTCGGTCGGGCGGCCTACTTTGGAGTCATGACTGCTTCCCCCATCACTCTCGGCGACAATCTGACGACAAGCCAACTCGGATTCGGTGGCATGGCATTGACGCCCGTCTACGGTGCCGTCGAACCCGCCGACGCGCTGGCGACGCTGCACCACGCGATCGATGTCGGCGTGACATTCATCGACACGGCCAACGTGTACGGCGGCGGTTCGAACGAGCAACTCATCGCCGCTGTTCTCCGCGATCGTCGTGCCGAGGTGCAACTCGCAACCAAGTTCGGCATCACCGGCAATCCTGCGGCCGGCGATCGCGGAGTACGCGGCGACCGAGATTATGTTCGGCAATGCATCGACGAAAGTCTGCAGCGTCTCGGTACCGACACGGTCGACCTGTACTACCTGCACCGACTCGATCCGAACACACCGATCGAAGACACAGTCGCGGCCATGGCCGAGCTCGTGACCGAGGGGAAGGTCCGCCATCTCGGCCTGTCCGAGGTCACCGCGGCCGAATTGCGCCGCGCGGTGGCGGTCCATCCGATTGCCGCCGTGCAATCGGAATGGAGCATTTGGAGTCGAGACGTCGAATCGAACGTCGTTCCCGCAGCTGCCGAACTCGGCGTCGGCTTCGTTCCGTATGCGCCACTCGGGCGGGGATTTCTCACCGGAACGGTCACCGCGGACACGATCAGCAGCAACGACATCCGCAACCACTTTCCGAGATTCGACGACGGCAGCATCGACACCAATCGTGCGGCTGTCGCGGCCATTCAGACGGTCGCGGACGCGGTCGGCGCCACGGCCGCGCAGGTCAGCCTGGCGTGGCTGCGGCACAAGGGCAGCGACTTCGGTTTGCCCGTTGTGTCGATACCTGGGACGCGCAAACAGCATCGGATCGACGAGAACGTTTCCTCGCTGGTGGTCGACCTTTCGGCAGCGCAGGTTGCCGAGCTGGATTCGATAGCAGGGCTGGTGAGCGGAGAGCGGTCCGCCGTGGCGTCCTGGGTGTCGTCGGGGCGCGAATAGACGCGCGTCACGACAATCCGACCGGGGTTCAACTACCGAAGGACCCGGACCGAGCGAACTCGTGCGTCTGCCGCTCCGCTTCCTTGCGGCTAGCGCGTATCCGGACCTGCACGAGGAATGACGAACACACGTGACGCCGGAACCTTGCGGTCCCGGCGTCACGTGTTCTCGATCGGTTGTCAGGCCTTGGACTCGACCGCATCCGCAGCGAGTGCTTCCGCAGCAGCACTGACCTCGGCTTCGGAGCCGCTCATTCTGGCAAGTTCCAGCGCCTCGAGAACGTAGGCGGTCTCACCGTGGATCGCCGAGTCCAAGCCGCCGGACTCGGTTTCTGCATCGACTCGCAGACCCATCGTCATGTCGAGCACCTTCGCGATGATGAAGGTGACGATGAAGGTGTAGGCGAGCACGGCAAGCACCGCGACCGTCTGCCTACCGAGCTGACCGAACCCACCGCCGTAGAACAATCCGGCAACGGCGTTGGGAGCTTCGTCGGTCGCCAGCAGGCCGATCAGGAGCGTGCCGAGGACACCGCCGACGAGGTGGATGCCGACAACATCGAGTGCGTCGTCGTATCCCAGCTTGTACTTGAGCGACACCGCTGCACAGCAGACGACACCGGCAGCGGCACCGATGATCAGTGCACCGATCGGAGATACCGCACCACAGGCGGGTGTGATCGCGACGAGTGCGGCGATCATGCCGGATGCTGCACCGAGCGACGTAGCGTGACCGGCCTTGATGCGTTCCATAACCAGCCAGCCACAGACACCCGCGCACGTCGCGGCAACAGTGTTGAGGACGACGACCGATGCGCTGTTGGACGCAGCCAATGCCGAACCGCCGTTGAAGCCGAACCAGCCGAAGTACAGCAGGCCGGCACCGAGCATCGTCAGCGGAAGATTGTGCGGGCGGTGCGGATGCGGGAACGCGTGCCGCTTACCGAGGACGAACAGCACGGCCAACGCCGCGATGCCCGCGTTGATGTGGACCGCGGTGCCACCGGCGAAGTCGATCGCCTTGAGCTTGTTGGCGATCCAGCCACCCGTAACGGATCCGTCGGCAGAGTTGAATGCGAACACCCAGTGCGCGACCGGGAAGTAGACGAGCGTGGCCCAGATTCCCGCGAAGACCATCCAACCTGCGAACTTCATCCTGTCAGCGAAAGCTCCCGAGATGAGCGCGACCGTGATTGCCGCGAACAACAGCTGGAACACCGCGAACAGCGCAGGTGGCAATGCGGCCGGGTCCGAGGCGGTCAGCAACTTGCCCAACCCGAGATACTCGAACGGGTCGCCGATCAGACCGGCTCCACCGACCGAATCGCCGAAGCCGACGGAGTAGCCGAACAGCACCCACAGGACGCCGACGACGGCGAATGCGCCGAACGTCATCATTGCCATGTTGAGGGTGTTGCGGACGCTCACCATGCCGCCGTAGAAGAGCGCGAGGCCCGGAATCATCAGGGCAACAGCAGCGGTGGCGGCCAACATCCAAGCGGTATTGGCTGCAGCTAATGGATCCATATTTGTTCACCTTCGCGGACGAGGGCGCGCATGCGCGTGCCGTTTGATGCGGTGAATCACCGTCACCGGTGAGTGAACCCGACAAATGTGACTTCAACCGGCGCGGTCGTGAATTGTGCGTTACGAGCGCCAGGACTCGCAGCTATCAGGGTGCGGCGAGCCGCCGAACCGCGTCGACAACGGTCCGGCGTCGGAACACCGACTCGGTGAAGTTCAGAACCTCAGGCCCCTGCACAGACCAGACAGCCGCGATGTGGCGTGCAAGCAGCACCAGTTGCAGCGGGTCCAACCGGTCGGTGACGTGGCCGGCAAGTTGCGCGTCGCGCACTGTTGCGATGTGTGATTCCAGCGCAGCGACCGCCTCGGGAGGGGCAACGTCGCTGTTCGTGCGCTCCAACCGGTACCAGGTCACGAGTCGGACGATGTCCGGATTCGCCGCGCCCGAGTCGTAAAGGCGGCCCGCGTACTCGCCGAGGTCGATTGGATCCAAAGTGATGTCGGTGAACGTGGCATCGACGAACTGGTCGAGGACCGCGTCGAAAAGGGCTTCCTTGCTACCCCAGTAGGTGTAGATCAGACCCTTGCTGCAACCTGCCTGTGCCGCGATTCGATCGATGCGAGCGCCGGCGACACCACACGATGCGAACTCGCTCATCGCCGCGTCCAGCAACCGCGAGCGACTGTCGGTCGTGTCCTTTGCCACCATCGGACAGTACTACCGACCGGTAAGCACAAGCGCGGCAAGTAACGCCCGACACAACAAAGCGCGGCCGAAGGTCATCGGACCTCCGACCGCGCTTCGACGAGTTGTGCTGCGCGCCTTGCGTTATGCGCTCTTCTCGCGACGCTCCGGCCGCTCACGCTTGCGCGGGACGATGGTCGGCAGGACGTTGTCGACGACGGTCTCGCCGGTCACGACCACCTTCGCGACGTCGTCGCGGCTCGGAATGTCGTACATCACCGGGAGCAGGACTTCTTCCATGATCGCGCGGAGGCCACGAGCGCCTGTGCCGCGCAGGATGCCCTGATCTGCGATCGCTTCCAATGCGTCGTCGGTGAATTCCAGTTCGACGCCGTCCATCTCGAACAGGCGGGTGTACTGCTTCACCAGCGCGTTCTTCGGCTCGGACAGGATCTTGACCAGCGACGCCTTGTCCAGGTTCGTCACCGAAGCGACGACGGGGAGGCGGCCGATGAACTCGGGAATCAGGCCGAACTTGATCAGGTCTTCAGGCATGACGTCGGCGAAATGATCCTGGGTGTCGATGTCGGCCTTCGAGTGCACCTCGGCACCGAAACCGATACCACGCTTGCCGACCCGATCGGAGACGATCTTCTCGAGGCCTGCGAAGGCACCAGCCACGATGAACAACACGTTGGTCGTGTCGATCTGGATGAACTCCTGATGCGGATGCTTGCGACCACCCTGCGGCGGAACGCTTGCCTGCGTGCCTTCGAGGATCTTCAGCAATGCCTGCTGCACACCTTCGCCGGACACGTCACGCGTGATCGACGGGTTTTCGCTCTTGCGAGCGATCTTGTCGACCTCGTCGATATAGATGATTCCGGTTTCGGCGCGCTTGACGTCGTAATCCGCGGCCTGGATCAGCTTGAGGAGAATGTTCTCGACGTCTTCGCCGACGTAGCCGGCTTCGGTCAGCGCGGTGGCATCGGCAATCGCGAACGGGACGTTGAGCATCTTCGCCAGCGTCTGCGCGAGGTAGGTCTTGCCGCAACCTGTCGGGCCGAGCATCAGAATGTTGGACTTCGCGAGCTCGACAACCTCGCCGCGTGCGTCACGGGCTTTGTCGCCGGCCTGGATTCGCTTGTAGTGGTTGTAGACCGCAACTGCGAGGGTCCGCTTGGCGGTGTCCTGACCGATGACGTAGTTCTCCAGGAAGTCCCGGATCTCCATCGGCTTCGGCAGCTCGTCGAGCTTGACCTCGCTCGACTCGGCCAGTTCCTCTTCGATGATCTCGTTGCAGAGGTCGATGCACTCATCGCAGATGTACACACCAGGACCCGCAATGAGCTTCTTGACCTGCTTCTGGCTCTTTCCACAGAACGAGCACTTCAGCAGATCGCCGCCGTCACCGATGCGCGCCATCTTTCAGGTCCCTACTTCCTTCTCCGCGTGCGACCGTCGCTCCCGATTGTGGACGATCGAATCGGTCCGACAATCTAGGAGCGGTGGGCCATGATGTGACCGTACCCGCGATTCGGGAATGTGGTCGACTTCTTACGGGTGATTCACACAGAGAACCGCGCATTTCGTCGCTCACCTCCCGCATTTCGTTCCGATACCGCACGACCCGAACTTTCGATTCGATCTCTCGGTGCCGAGCGGCACCTGATCGGTGCCCAAGCGTTGCTTGCGAATGCGCGGTTCTCCCGCAAATCGATCACACCGGCGTGTCGCCGATGAGCGATTCACCAATTACTTTTGCGCGCTGAGCTTCCGGTAATCGAACACGGTATCGATGATGCCGTATTCCTTTGCACCTTCGGCCGTCAGAATCTTGTCGCGATCGGTGTCCTTGCGGATGACGTCCGCATCCTTACCGGTGTGGCGAGCAAGCGTGGTTTCCATCAGACGACGCATACGTTCGATCTCCGCTGCCTGAATCTCCAGATCGGAAACCTGACCCTGGATGCCACCCTCGACGGACGGCTGGTGGATCAGCACGCGAGCGTTCGGCAGCGCAGCGCGCTTGCCCGGCGTTCCCGCAGCAAGGAGCACGGCGGCAGCCGAGGCCGCCTGACCGAGGCACACGGTCACGACGTCGGCACGGACGTACTGCATCGTGTCGTAGATCGCCATCAGCGCGGTGAACGAACCACCGGGCGAGTTGATGTACATCGTGATGTCGCGATCGGGATCCTGCGACTCGAGCACGAGCAACTGAGCCATCAGGTCGTTGGCGGACACATCGTCGACCTGCGATCCGAGGAAGATGATGCGCTCCTCGAACAGCTTGTTGTACGGGTCGGACGTCTTGACGCCGTAGGTCGTCTGCTCGGTGAACTGGGGCAGGATGTAGCGCGACTGCGGACCCTGGGGTGCCGCGGAGCCTGGCAGGCGCGGGATGAACAATTCGGCCATCTTCTCTCCAAAAAGGTCTGTGGGTGAACGGCGAAAGGGCGGGCTACTTGCCCGTGCCGCCGGCCTGCTGGGCGCGGGAGACGACGTGGTCGACGAAGCCGTATTCGAGCGCCTCGGCGGCTGTGAACCAGCGGTCGCGATCGGCGTCGGCGGTGACCTGCTCGACGGACTTGCCGGTGTGCAGTGCATTGAGTTCGTTCATCTCACGCTTGGTCTGCACGAACTGCTCGGCCATGATCGCGATGTCGGCAGCGGTACCGCCGATACCCGCGGACGGCTGATGCATCATGATCCGCGCGTGCGGCAGCGCGTAACGCTTGCCCTTCGCACCGGCGGTCAGCAGGAACTGACCCATCGACGCTGCCAAACCCATGCCGTAGGTCGCGACGTCGCATTCGGCGAACTGCATGGTGTCGAAGATCGCCATACCCGCGGTGACCGAGCCACCGGGTGAGTTGATGTAGAGCGAGATGTCCCTGGTCGGGTCTTCGGCCGTCAGCAGCAGGATCTGTGCGCAGATCTTGTTGGCGATATCGTCGTCGACCTGAGTGCCAAGGAAGATGATGCGCTCGTGCAACAGCCGCTCGAAGACCGAGTCGCTCAGATTCAGGCCTGACGTTGCCGACCGCATCGTCGGTGCACCGATCAATGCACCCCCATTCGACGCGCTACCACTGGCCCCATCGATGCGTGCAAACTCGTTATGCGGTGTCACGGTTACCTGCTTTCTCCCTTGCATTGACTTCGCTGACACAAACACTAACGAAGGAGGGCGGCACCGGAGTCCCGGCGCCGCCCTTCTTCGCTATAAGCGGAAAACTCCGCTACTTACTTCTCGTCGTCGGACGCTGGTGCTTCGAGTGCGTCGACGTCGTCGGCTTCGATGACCTCGATGTCGTCGTCGTAGTCGATCGTTTCGCCCGACTCGCTGCCGAACAGCTCGGCAGTGTTGATCGAATTGCCTTCGGTATCGCTCACGCTGACGCGGTCGACGATGCTCGCGAGCGCCTTGCCGCGACGGATGTCGGCGAAGATCGCACCGAGCTGGTTCGCTTCCTGGATCTGCTGGATGAACTGCTCGGGAGCAATTCCGTAACGCTGCGCCTGGAAGATAATCCGCTCGGTCAGCTCTTCCTGGCCGACCTGCGTGTTCTCAGCCTCGGCGATCGAGTCGAGCAGAAGCTGGATCTTCACCGAGCGCTCGGCCGACTTCTGCGCGTCGGCTTCGAACTCTTCGCGGCTGCTGCCCTGCGACTCCAGCAGCTCGGCGAACTTGTCCTCGTCGTGGTCGAGTCCGTGCACTGCGTCGTGGATGGCGGCGTCGACCTCGGCCTTGACGACGGCGTCCGGCACCGGAATTTCGATGGTCTCCAGCAGGCTTTCCAGGACCTTGTCGCGGATCGCGCCGGCCTGCTCGACCTTGCGGACGCGACCGACGCGCTCACGCAGGTCTGCCTTCAGCTCGTCGAGGGTGTCGAACTCGCTCGCCAGCTGGGCGAACTCGTCGTCGGCCTCGGGCAGCTCGCGCTCCTTGACGGTGCCGACCGTAACCGTGACGACGGCCTCCTGGTTGGCGAAGTCACCTGCGACGAGGGTCGAGGTGAATTCCTTCGACTCGCCGACCGACAGGCCGATGATGGCCTCGTCGAGGCCCTCGATCAGTTCACCGGAGCCAACTTCGTGCGAAAGCCCGGTCGCGCTGGCCTCTTCGACGTTCTTGCCGTCGACGGTTGCCGACAGGTCGATGGAGACGAAATCGCCGTCCTGCGCGGGACGGTTGGCACCAGCGAGCGTGCCGAAGCGTGCGCGCAGCGACTGCAGCTGCTCGTCGATGTCTTCGTCTTTGATTTCGATCGGATCGACGGTGACGCTGATCGTCGAATAGTCGGGCAGTGCGATCTCCGGACGAATGTCGACCTCGGCCGTGAACTCCAGCTGCTGGCCGTCGTCGATCTTGGTGATTTCGATGTCGGGCTGGCCGATCACCTTCACCGCTGCGGTAGTGACAGCTTCGCTGTACTTACCAGGCAATGCGTCGTTGACGACCTGCTCGAGAATCGCGCCGCGACCGACGCGTGCCTCGATGAGCTTGGCCGGAGCCTTGCCAGGACGGAAACCCGGAATCCGGATCTGCTGTGCGAGCGACTTGTATGCGCGGTCGAAATCGCCCTTGAGTTCCTCGAAGGGCACCTCAACGTTGATCCGTACTCGCGTCGGGCTCAGCTGCTCGACGGTGCTCTTCACCGAAATAACTCCTTAAATCGTTTCCTAGCAATCGTCTTCTGGATACGTTCGCTCTTGTGCCGCCCGGTCAGGCGAGTCGATCGTGCGGCTGCAGAACAGCACGCGGTCTTGCTGGTCGGGGTGACAGGATTTGAACCTGCGGCCCTCCGCTCCCAAAGCGGATGCGCTACCAAGCTGCGCTACACCCCGTTCAACTCCACACCTCACCTGATTCAGCGAACAGCGCGCCCGTCGAACCAGACTCCGTGGAGAGCCAGGACGTAATCCTACGGTTACCCGATTACCGATTCCAAAGCGGTGTTCGGTACAGTCTCAACGCACACGACATCTCCGGTGGCGATCCCATCCGATGTCGTATGCCTGCGGACGCAGCTCAATGGTAGGCCTCAGATTTTCTCTGAAGCTATTAAGCTGCTCCGCTAGGCCGGTGTAGCTCAATGGTAGAGCCCCTGTCTTCCAAACAGGCTACGCGAGTTCGATTCTCGTCACCGGCTCCACCAGCACAAACGCTCGCCTCCCAATGCGGGGGCGAGCGTTCGTCGTTTCAGGGGAATCTTCGGTTCGGCGTCGGATCAGCCGTACCCATCGAGTGACGCAAATCACCACCGGCGCTCCGCGCCTCGTGCGTCCTTTCGGAGGGCCCGACCACCGAAAAGACTCACGACAGGGGTGGCGCCCCTCACGCGATTTCGTTCGGCGGATGCCGCCCGGTGGCGCCGGCCGTGACGGCGATTTCGGTCCGCGCGAGCCTGCCGACGGCCTCGACCAGTCGATCGGCAGGCAGTGTGAACGGCAGCCTCAGGTGGCGCTCGAAGGCACCGCCGACACCGAAACGAGGTCCGGCGGCGAGCGTCAACCCGTGATCGGGCGCGGTCGCAGCCAGTCGTGAGCTGATCTGCGTAGGGAACCCGACCCACAGGGACACCCCGCCTGCTGGAGGTC
Organism: Antrihabitans spumae; assembly: GCF_043944905.1. Taxonomy (NCBI): domain Bacteria; kingdom Bacillati; phylum Actinomycetota; class Actinomycetes; order Mycobacteriales; family Nocardiaceae; genus Antrihabitans; species Antrihabitans spumae. The sequence goes on along the minus strand of NZ_JBIMSN010000032.1, from coordinate 30,557 downwards.
GACTGTGGAGGTGCGGCATTGCGTCACCCAGCGCGCGGACGAGGGTGTCGCGTTGCTCCCGCAGCCGATCGATGGCTGCGGGCCGATTCGTGGATCCGCCATCCAAGAGGATCGCGGTCGCGAGCTGCTCGACCACCGGTGTTCCCAGATCCAGGACGGGACGACGTTGGACGACCCGCTCCAGAAGCGCCGGGACGCCCGGATCCAGCCGATCCGCAGCCCTCCCCAAACGCTTTGGAGACCGACCCGATGCTGATGGCGTCGGGTTGTGCCAGCGCGAACGGCACGGGCGGAGCGCCATCGAGGCATATGTCCACCATCGTCTCGTCCACGATCGTCGGACAGGCAAGCTCGAGTTGCTGCCGGACCGCCCTCGACATACATAGACCTGTCGGGTTGTGGAAGTCGGGAATCAAGTAGGCGAGTTTCGCGGACTTTCCCGCTGTCTGCAGTTGCTCGACGTCCCAACCGACAGCCGTCAGACCGACCGGGACGAGTCGGACCTGCTGCGCCACGAGTGTCGTAATGACGTGCGGATAGGTCGGGTGGTCGATCACTACCCGATCGCGCGGCGCGAGCATGGTTCGCGCCAGCAGGGCCAGCGCATGCTGAGCTCCGCTTGTGACGAGGATGCTGTCGCGGGAGGTCGGCAGTCCCCGCCGCTCGTACCAGCGCACTACCGCATCGCGAAGTTCTTCGATTCCGTAGCGGTCGTACCCGTGTCGCTCGTAGTGACGCGGGAGCTTCTCCAAAGCCGAGACGAACGCCGCGTGCAATATCTCGCCGGGTGCCTGTGGAGCGGCGAACGACAGGTCGATCGCCGTCGGCGTCCTTCTCGGCGTCGGCACGTGCTTGTCGTCGTCGGGAAGGCGAACGGTCGCCCGTGCTCGTTCCCTGGTCGCCAGGTAGCCCTCCTCGACCAGCGTGCGATACGCCGTGCCGACCGTTGTCCTACTGACTCCGAGTGCTGCGGCCAGATCGCGTTCACTCGGGACGGTCGCTCCAAGGACGAGCCGGCCGTCCAGCACAAGCAACATCAGCCGATCCGACAGTCGCTGATGGGCAGGACCGGGACATCGCTCCACGTCCCGAGCTCGTACGGGTGGGCGACCAACCTCATTGCTCTGCTCGTCCTCGTCGCCTGGATCCCGATGCGGGAATTGCCTGGCCTCGGCACCGTGCTGAATGTCGCGATCGTCGGGTTTGCCGCTGACGCAGCGGGATTCGTGCTTCCTGTTCCCGAGACGCTGCTACTGCAGGCCTGCTACCTCGGCGGCGGACTTGTTGCCATCGCATTCTTCGATGCTCTGTACCTCGGCGCCCAGTTCGGCTCGGGCCCGCGCGACGGAATCATGACGGGTCTGACGCGGATCACCAAGCAACCGATCGCGGTTGTCCGGACCGGCATCGAAGTAGTCGTCGCAGTCGTCGGCTGGATGCTCGGCGGGACCGTCGGCATCGGAACGGTCGTCGTTGCGCTGCTGATGGGTCCACTCGTCGGCTTCTGTCTTCCGCGAGTTGCGGTGCAACTTCCGCGCGCGACAACACCTTGAATCGGGCATGATCAGGGCTTCGACTCGTGAGTCGTTTCGGCGCGCCCGACCGCCGAAAAGAGTCACGAGGCGCGGAGCGCCCTAGGAGGTCGGCGATGGATATCTGGGACATTCTGTTGAGTATCTGGATGGTTTTCCTGGTGCTGGTCAGTGCCAGAGTCATCTACGTCTTCGTCCGGAACAGACGTTCGTACGACCGCGAATTGGCCCGCGGGAGCGGGGCCAGCGGAGGGTCCAACGAAGGCGATTCCAGCGGCCATTCCTGGTTCGACGGCGGGAGCGATTCCGGTGGCAGCGGAGGTTGCGGTGGAGGTGGCGGCAATTGACAACACTCGACCGGGACCTACTCAGGCTGGCAGGTGGGGCACCAGAACAGGTTGCGGCCTTCCAGTACCGAATGCGCGATCGGTGTCGAACAGATGCGGCAGGGTAGACCCGCGCGCCGGTACACGTAGGACCGCGGGCGATCCTTGCCGTACGTTTCGCCGTGGTCGTCCTCGGGTCGGATCGTGATGATCTTGCCCCGCCGGACCCCGACCTTCATCAGCGCGACGAGGTCGGTCCACATGTCGTCCCACACATCGCGGGAGATCAACTCACCGGGCAGCATGGGTGAAAGGTTGTGTCGGAACAGCAGTTCCGCGCGATAGACGTTGCCGATACCGGCCACGACCGACTGATCCATCAGCAATGCGCCGATCGGACGGCGCGAACGATGCAGCCGCACCCAAGCTCGATCGGGATCTTCACCACGACGCAGCGGATCCGGTCCGAGTCGATCTGCGATCGCTTTCAATTCGGCCTTCTGCAGCACTTCGCACGCTGTCGGTCCGCGTAGATCCGTTCCGAAATCGGCGCCGACCATACGCATCCGCACCTGGCCGACGGGTGGTCCCATCGGCATCGCGGAATCAGTGAATTTGCCGTAGAGACCGAGATGTATGTGGACTACGAGACCCGAATCGTAATGATGCAGAAGGTGTTTGCCCCAGGCCTCGGCTTTGACGAAGGTGCGTCCGTCGACGAGTGCCGCACCTTCGGCGAACTTGCCCTGCGGGCTCGACACCCTGATCTCCGAGCGCGCGAACCGACGTTGATGCAACCGGGCAAGACGGTGCAGCGTATGCCCCTCAGGCACCGCGCACCGTCGTCCCCAGCACAGAAATCGCGATCAGTGTTCCGGCTTCGCAGGAAGGACGCCGGTCTTCTCCCATTCGAGCAACTGGTCGATGCGGCGCTGATGGCGCTCCTCGCCCGACCATGGCTCGGCGATGAAGGCGTCGACGATCGCCAGCATCTCTTCCTCGGTGTGCATACGACCGCCGATGCCGATCAGTTGCGCTTTGTTGTGCTGGCGAGCAAGTTTCGCCGTTTCGACGCTCCACGCCAACGCACATCGCGCACCGAGGACCTTGTTGGCTGCGATCTGCTCGCCGTTGCCGCTGCCGCCGAGGACGATGCCGAGGCTGCCTTCGTCTGCGACCGTGCGGCGCGCAGCGTCGATGCAGAACGGCGGATAGTCGTCGACCGCGTCGTAGGTGTAGGCGCCGCAGTCGACGACCTCGTGTCCGGCGGCGGTGAGATGAGCCGCGATCGTGTTCTTGAATTCGAAGCCGGCGTGGTCGGCACCCAGGTATACGCGCATGACTGGAGATTGTGTCAGGCGTGATCCGCGGCCGACCGACGTAGGTAGCGGATCCGGCGTTTCGGGCTGCCAGCGACGCGGTCGATCAATACAGTTTTCGCCATGTATCCACCCGAGCAACTCGCTCCGCAGCAGACGTGGGGTCCGCCGCCCGTCGAACTACCACCGCGAGGTCTGTCACCGTACGGACGGCCGATCAGGCACAACTGGGAGATCCCGCTGCTCGTGCTTGCGATCGTGATCACCGTTGTCGCGTATGGCGTCTCGGTCGCGATGCTGATTTCCGGCCAGGTCTCCGACATCGCGGCGGTGCTGCTGGTCGCGCCGATTCTCCTCTACGTACTACGTGGACAGAACTATGCGACCCAGCGCGTCAACGGGATTCGGATGACGCCGACGCAGTTCCCCGAGGGGTATGCGCTCGTCGCCGAGGCCGCGGCCAGGCTGGGTATGAAGACTGCGCCCGATGCCTACGTCGTGCTCGGCAACGGCCAGATCAACGCTTTCGCGTCCGGCCACGGCTTCCGGCGATTCGTCGTGGTCTACAGCGATCTGTTCGAAGTTGGCGGCGAGGCAAGACAACCCGACGCGCTCGCCTTCATCATCGGACACGAAGTCGGCCATATAGCGGCCGGGCACGCCTCCTATTGGCGGCAACTCGGAATGTTCGCGTCGAACTACATCCCGGTCGTCGGGTCGTCACTCTCGCGGTCGATGGAATACACGGCCGACAACCACGGCTTCTGCGTACGCCCCCAAGGAGCGCCTGGCGTGATGGGGGTGCTCGGCGCAGGCAAATATCTGGTCGGCCGGGTCGGATTCGACGAACTCGCCGACCGCTCGATGACCGAACGCGGATTCTTCGTGTGGCTGGTCAACATTCTCGCGAGCCACCCGGTCCTGACGTGGCGGGCAGCCGCCCTTCGCGATCGCAGCCGGCACGGAAAGTTGTTCTTCCGGCCGACCGCGGACCGACTCCCGACCCCTCCGACGGCGCTGCCCCCACCTACGCCGTATCCGACAGCACCACCGAAGACGTTGTAGCCCAAACGAAGCGACTCAGCCGAATACAGGATCCTCGTGCCGCGTGCGCTTCAGTTCGAAGAAGTGCGGGTACGAGGCGAGGGCGACAGCGCCGTCCCAGACGCGCCCGGCGTCCTCGCCGCGCGGGATCCGCGAAAGAACCGGTCCGAAGAACGCGACTCCGTTGACGTGGATCGTCGGTGTGCCGACGTCGTCGCCGACGGCATCCATGCCTGCGTGGTGACTCTTGCGAAGCGCGTCGTCGTAATCGGTCGACGTTGCTGCATCGGCGAGTTCGGCAGGCAGCCCGACCTCGGCGAGCGAATCCGCGACCACCGCCGCAAGCGACTCCGCTCGGGTATCGCGCTCGTATTCGTCCTTACGCTGGTGGATTCGCTCGCCCATCGCCGTGTACAGCGGGAGCAGCACCTCGTCACCGTGGGCTTCGGCGGCTGCGATCGCAACGCGCACCGGACCCCAACCCTGATTCATCATCTCGCGGTAGTTGTCGGGTAGGTCGCGGTTTTCGTTGAGCACGGCCAGGCTCATGACGTGGAAGTTCGCCTCGATGTCGCGGACCTTCTCGACCTCGAGAATCCAGCGCGACGTGATCCAGCACCATGGACACAGCGGATCGAACCAGAAGTCTGCTGTGTCTTTTCCGTTCGTCTTGACGTCCTCGCTCACGCGTGACTCCCTTGTGCGTCGTATCGATGTGCCGTGCCGGCAATTAGGTCTACCCACAGGGCGCAACACCACACCCAACGATTCTCTTCCCGCGTAGCGTTGAGGCGGCAAGCCGCTCGTGCGTCTTTTCGGTGGGCCGGCCCGCCGAAAAGACTCACGAGGCGCGTAGCGCCCTACCCTGGAGGCACCGATGAGCACACAGCCAACCTTCGTCATCGTCGGCGGCGGACTCGCCGGAGCGAAGCTTGCGGAAGCTTTGCGAGACAAGGACTTTGCAGGAACAGTGATCCTGCTCAGCCAGGAGGACCACCTCCCCTACGAGCGTCCGCCGCTGTCCAAAGAGCACATAACCGGCAAGAAGTCGCTCGACGGTTTCACGGTCCTCACGAGGCAGTGGTACCGCGATCATCACATCGATCTGCGGCTCGGCACCGAGGTGACCGCGATCGACCGATCCGCCAAGACGGTCTCGCTGCCAGACGGTTCGACGATCTCCTACGACAAACTTGCACTCGCGACCGGTTCCCGCTCGCGCCGGCCACCGATTCCCGGCTCCGATGCGGTCGGCGTCCACTACCTGCGGACCGTCGAAGAATCCGATGCGCTCGTCGACGTGCTCGCACATGGCGGACGTCTCGCCGTCGTCGGCGCAGGCTGGATCGGACTCGAGATCGCAGCCAATGCCCGCGAGAAGGGCGTGGACGTCACCATCGTCGAAGCCGCCGAACTACCACTGCTCGCCGCACTCGGCTCCGAGATGGGAGCGGTGTTCGCGGACCTGCACCGCGAGCACGGCGTCGACTTCCGCTTCGGGGCGAAGGTCGAAGCGATCACCGACTCCGACGGCACCGCGACGGGTCTGCGACTCGGCGATGGCACGACGATCGACGCAGACGCCGTCCTCGTCGCGGTCGGTGCAGCGCCGAATATCGAGATCGCCGACGCCGCAGGGTTGGACACCGACAGCGGGGTACTCGTCGACGCGTCGATGACAACGAGCGACCCCGACATCGTTGCCGTCGGCGACATCGCGGAGCAGGACCACCCGGTGCTACATCACCGCATCCGCGTCGAACACTGGGCGAACGCACTCAACCAACCCGCCGTTGCGGCAGCGACGATGCTCTGCAAGTCGGCGACCTACGAGAACCTGCCCTACTTCTACACCGACCAATACGACCTCGGCATGGAATACGTCGGCCACGCAACCGATTACGCGCAGGTCGTGGTGCGCGGCGACACGGCGAAACGGGAGTTCGTCGCGTTCTGGCTCGGTGCGGACAACACCGTCAAGGCGGGCATGAACGTCAACATCTGGGACGTCACGGACGCGGTGAAGGCGCTCGTCGCCTCGGGGCGCCCGGTCGATCCGGAACTCCTCGCAAATCCAGAGGTCGGATTGGACTCCGTCTACGCTTAGGCGCGTAGCTTGCGGAGCGATCATAAGAAATGTCTGGCTGAGTCTCGAAGAATGAGAGACACGGCCTAGTCGCATTTGATAATCGTCAGATGCGCGGAGCCGAACTACTGATCGTCATCGTCGTCGCGGTGATCGTCGCCGGTCTTGCCGAACGCCGAAACCTGCAGGCGCCGTTGGTTCTTGTTGCCGTCGGGTCGGCGGCGTCGTTCATACCGGGTTTGCATCGGCTCGAGTTGGCACCCGAGGTCATTCTCGGTGTCGTGCTGCCGCCGCTGCTGTACTCGACGGCGTTGAAGTTTTCGCTCTTCAGCTTTCTGCGCAACGTGCGGTCGATACTCTCGCTCGGCATCGGCATGGTTGTGATCACGGCGCTTGCGGTCGGCTATTCGGCGGCCTGGCTCATCCCCGAGCTCACGCTCGGCGCGGCCCTTGTACTCGGCGCGGTCGTCGCACCGCCCGACGCCGTCACCGCTGCGGCGGTCGGGCAGAAGCTCGGGTTGCCTCGTCGGACGATGACGGTGCTGACCGGTGAAAGTCTCGTGAACGACGCCGCGGCGCTGACGCTGTTCACCGTATTTGTCGCGATCGTCACGGGTACCAAAGGACTGGCAGCTGCGCCAGGCTTGTTCTTCGTCTACAGCTCGGCGATCGGACTCGCGGTCGGCTTCGTACTGTCGACGCTCGTCCGGTTCGCGCGGTCTCGCATCGACGATCCGTCGCTGGAAACCGTGCTCGGTCTTGTCCTCCCGTTCGCTGCCTACCTGGCTGCCGAAGAGATCAACGGCTCGGGTGTGCTCGCCGTCGTCATGGCAGGTTTCGCCATGGGCCACAACGCGACCGACGCATCGGTCGGCACCCGTATCTCGGAACGCCAGGTCTGGAATACGGTCAGTCTGCTGCTGGAGACCTTCGTTTTCGCGTATATGGGTCTGCAGCTGAAGTTCGTCATCGACGACGAGCAGCGCGAGGGACTGCCGACCCACCACGTCTTCGCGTGGGCGCTGGTCATCCTGGCGATCGTCATTGCCATCCGACCGCTCACGATCGTTGCGGTCCGGGGCGCGCAGTGGGCTGTGTCGAGAATCCTCAGGCGACCACCGCGGCCGATCGACTGGCGGCGCGACGTCATCGTCTCGTGGACCGGGATGCGTGGCGTCGTCACGCTTGCGGCCGCCGGTGGTGTGCCGCTCGCCGCCGGGTCGGAGGAGTTCCCTGGCCGCGGGGTGATTCTGGCTGTCGCGTTCGTCGTGGCGGTCGGCACCTTGCTGATCCAAGGCCTCACGCTGCCGATACTTATCCGTCGCCTCGGCGTCGACAGCGCGGCCGATGCCACGTGGCTCGCCGACCAGCGTCACCTCGCGCGGAAGATCAGCTCGGACGCTGCGATAGCGACGCTGGACGAGCTGAGGCAGCACCCGCCGGCCAAACTCACCAAGGCCCAAACCGAGGCTATGACCCAGATCATGAAACGCTGGACGTCGGCGCGTGCCGCCACCGAAGAAGCAGAACAAGAAGAAGAGGCGCAGGAACGTTCCGCTCGCAACGCCAAGTTCGGAGCAGCGCTGAATCAGCTGCGACACCGGGTGCAGACTGAACAGCGGCGCGCTCTCATCGCCGCGCGGGACGCACGGGAGCTCGACGACGATGTGATGCGCGAAGCGTTGGAAAATCTTGACGCCGAGCAGGCAGCGACGCAGGCTCGGCTTTGACGGCCATACTCGAACCAGCACAACCGAACATACGACGTGAAGGGAACCCTTGTGGCGCCACCGAATTTGACCCGCGACCAAGCAGCGGAGCGATCGACGCTCCTGGCCGTCGACAACTACCGGATCGAACTCGATCTCACCGATGGCGCGGGCGGACCAGGTGAGAAGACCTTCTTCTCCCGTACGACGGTGACGTTCGACGCGATGCCTGGCGGCTACACCTTCGTCGACATCGTCGCTGCTGGCGTTCGTTCGGCGACGCTGAACGGTAAGTCGATCGATGTGAGCGACTACAACGAGTCGACGGGCATCGAGCTTCGAGATCTGGCTCAGCACAACGAACTCGTGGTCGAAGCGGATTGCGAGTACTCGCACACCGGCGAGGGCCTGCACCGGTTCGTCGATACGACCGACGACAGCGTGTATCTGTATTCACAGTTCGAGACCGCCGACGCGAAGCGTATGTTCGCCTGCTTCGACCAGCCCGACCTCAAGGCCACCTTCGATCTGACAGTCGCGGCTCCCAACGACTGGAAGGTGATCTCGAATTCGGCGACGCTCGGCAACGACGGCGGCGCGGCCGACAAGCATCACTTCGCGACGACACCGAAGATGAGCACCTACCTCGTCGCGTTGATCGCCGGACCTTACGCGCACTGGAGTGACAGCTACACCGACGAGCACGGGACGATCCCGTTGCGGATCTTCTGCAGAGCATCGCTCGCCGAGCACATGGACGCCGAGCGTCTGTTCACCGAGACCAAGCAGGGTTTCGAGTTCTACCACCGCAACTTCGGCATGCCGTATGCCTTCGGCAAGTACGACCAACTCTTCGTGCCCGAATTCAATGCAGGCGCAATGGAAAACGCCGGCGCAGTGACGTTCCTCGAGGACTACGTCTTCAGGTCCAAGGTCACGCGCTACTCCTACGAGCGCCGCGCCGAGACCGTGCTGCACGAGATGGCACACATGTGGTTCGGCGACCTCGTGACCATGACGTGGTGGGACGATCTCTGGCTCAACGAGTCGTTCGCTACGTTCGCCTCGGTGCTGTGCCAGGCGGAGGCGACCGAATACGTCAATGCATGGACGACGTTCGCCAACGTCGAGAAGGCGTGGGCATACCGGCAGGACCAACTGCCGTCGACCCACCCGATCGCCGCCGACATTCCCGATCTTGCTGCGGTGGAAGTGAACTTCGACGGCATCACCTACGCGAAGGGCGCGAGCGTCCTCAAGCAGTTGGTCGCCTACGTCGGGCTCGAGCCGTTCCTCGCTGGGCTGCGCGACTACTTCACCGAGCATGCCTTCGGCAACGCCACCTTCAGCGATCTGCTCTCCGCGCTCGAAAAATCCTCCGGCCGTGACCTTTCCGACTGGGGTTCGCAATGGCTGCGGACCACCGGCCTCAACACCCTGCGTCCGGAGTTCGAGACCGACTCCGACGGCAACTTCACGTCTTTCGCTGTCGTGCAGGACGGTGCCGCGCCCGGCGCTGGTGAGCGTCGTGTGCATCGCCTCGCCGTCGGTGTCTACGACGACACCGACGGGAAACTGTTGCGCACCAAGCGCGTCGAGCTCGATGTCGAAGCAGTCGAACGCACCGAGGTCCCCGAGCTGATCGGCACGCCGCGCGGCAAGTTCGTCCTCGTCAACGACGACGACCTCACCTATTGCTCGGTGCGGCTCGACCCCGATTCGCTTGCCGTTCTGATCGACCGCATCGGTGACATCGGTGAACCCCTCCCCCGGACCCTCGCGTGGTCGGCAGCATGGGAGATGACGCGCCAGGCGGAGATGAAGGCGCGCGATTTCGTCGCGCTCGTCCAGCGTGGCATCGGAACCGAGACCGAAGTCGGTGTGGTGCAACGGATTCTGCTCCAAGCTCAGACCGCGATCGGCGCGTATGCCGATCCCGAATGGGCTGCGACGCAGGGTTGGCCGAACTTCGCCAATCGCCTGCTCGAGCTTGCTCGTGAGGCAGAAGCCGGTTCGGATCATCAGCTCGCCTTCGTGAATGCACTGACGTCGTCGCTGCTGTCGGATTGGCATGTCGAAGTCATCCAGGAACTTCTGGATGCCGATCCCGCGACGCTTGGCCTCCCCGGACTCGTCATCGACACCGACCTGCGCTGGAAGCTCGTCTACGCGCTCGCTGCGGCAGGCGAAATCGATTCCGACGGTGTCGCAACGCCGTTCATCGACGCCGAGGTGCAGCGCGATCCGACCGCGGCAGGCAAGCGGCAAGGTGGCATGGCCGCTGCCGCACGACCGCAGGCCGACGTCAAGGCTGATGTGTGGTCGCGCGTTGTCTCCGACGACACGATCCCGAACATCACGGCTCGGGCCATCATCGGCGGCTTCGCACCGCACGGCCAGGGTGAGCTGTTGGCGCCCTACCTGGCGAAGTACTTCGAGGACATCACCGACGTGTGGGCGCGGCGGTCGAGCGAAGTCGCTCAAACCGTCGTCATCGGGCTGTACCCGTCCTGGGCGATCAGCGACGAAGCCGTCACTGCGGCAGACGACTTCCTCGCCGGTGACCATCCGCCGGCGCTTCGTCGTCTCGTCGTCGAAGGCCGCGCAGGAACGGTTCGTTCCTTGAAGGCGCGGGCCTTCGACAGCGCGTAGGGGTTACGCGCTCAGGCGCTGAGGCGCCGTGCGTTGCGGGCTCGGACGCGTTCGCGAATCGTCGTCGGTTCCGAATTGCGTCCGAGCTTGCGGCCGAGCACAACCTTGCCCGCGGCGCGAGCGAGTGCCGCAAAGCCGCGAATCGCGCTCGGATTCAATGCCATCGAGAGCACCGTCTTGGTGCCCGCGTCGGGTAGAGCGCGTCCCGCGAACCGATCCGACAACCAGTCGAGGACCGTCGGCGCGGCTAGGACCATCAACGACAGGTGTTCGCTGCACCGGTCGCGGCGGTAGGTGACGTGTGCGCCACCGTCGACGTAGCGGTTCACCTGGCCGTCGACGTCTTCGATATGGATGATCTGGTCGTGGATCGGCTGGACGACGAACAGCGGGCAGGTCGGGGTGCGTTCGCCGAGGCGAATATCTTCGAAGACCTCGAGCACCTCGGGCGTGGCGAGCAGGTCGGCGAGCGGAATATCGGTGTAATCGTCGAAATCGTCGCGGGCGAAACGGACGATCGCAGCGACGGTTCCGAGCTTCTCGATCAGGTCGAGCTTGCGGAGACCGTCGTTGTCGACGTGCTGCTCTATCACTCTGTCGAGCCCGGGGTAGATGTGTCGCAGGCCCGCGACGACGAGCGCGGGAAGCCCTGCATGGAACGTGCCGTTGAGCCGAATGAACGTCTGGCCCGGATCACCGACCGGTGCGCCGAGGGCAGCACCGACGATGTCGAGCTCCGGTGCGTAGTCGGGTGCCATCTCGACAACCCACGAACTGGCCATGCCACCACCGGAATAGCCCCACACACCCACAGGGGTGTCGTCGCGAAGGCCGAGCGGACCGAATCCGAGAGCGGCACGGATGCCGTCGAGCACCCGGTAGCCCGGCTCGCGTGCCGCGCCGAAGTACCCGTTCTGACCCTCGTGGTCGGCGATGGAGACCACCCAGCCGCGGTCCAGCGCACTGGCGATGACCAGCAGTTCCAGCTGCGGCACGGCCCCGGGCGCCCAGGCACCGCGGCGTAATGCGTACGACGGAAACGCGCTGTCTGCGACGGCATCGATCGCGCACTGGTAAGCGAGTAGCGGGCGGTCGTCACCGGGCTCGACGCCCGACGGCAGCAGCACCGTCGTGATGCCCGCCTCGGCGACCCCGTTGAGGTCGGAGGTCCGGTAGAGCAATTGCCAGGCGGTGATCTGCTGACGGATGACGCCGAGAAAGGCCAATTCCACCTCACGACTGCGCAGCAACGTGCCTTCAGGCAGAGTGGCGAAACCGCTCGGCGGATCGTAGAAGGGATCGTGTGCAGGCAAGCGCGGCCGACCCGTCGGCTTCGGCAGTGTCGGTTCGGGTGTCCACCCGGCGTTGGAATCAACTCGGACGCTCAATGCAGGCTCTCTTCGGTCGGTCCGTTGTCCTCGACGTTCAAGTGCGGTTCCGAAGTCGTCCGTCGGACACTTACGTCTGAAACAGGTGTCAGTCACACGATGCTAACAGCGCCGCTGACAAACGGTACACCCGTGCACTGACAGACTGGTCCAACCAGTTGACAAGTTGACCTCTAGCGGTCATTCTCTGTTTATGTCGATCAGCCCGATCCCCCGCGCCGCCTTGTCCGACGCCGTCTTCGGCAGACTCGTCGACGAAATCCTGTCCGGCCGACTGCTGCCCGACGACGCATTGCCCGCCGAGCGCGATCTGGCCGAGACGTTCGAGGTCAACCGCCACGCGGTCCGGGAGGCGCTCAAGCGGGTCCAGCAGACCGGCTTGATCCGAATCTCGCAGGGCGGCAAGACCCGAGTGCTCGATTGGCGGTCGAATGCCGGCCTCGACGTTCTCGTCGCGTTGACCCACTCGGGTGTCGTGCCGCCGATTCGCCTGCTGCGCGACATGGCCGAAATGCGCAGATCGGTCGGTACCGATGCGGCACGACTGTGCGCCGAACGCGCGACGGATTCTCAACTTGCCCTCGTTGTCGCCACTGCCGACCGCTACCCCACCGGCACCTGCACGTTCGCCGAACTCAGCACTATCGACCGCACCTTCTGGACCGCCGTCATCGACGGTTCGGACAACCTCGCCTACCGCCTCGGTCTCAACACCATCGTCGGCGCGATCGACGAAATCGGGGCAGACCACCTGACCGGCTTTCCCGCCGAACTCGCCGACCGCGACGCGCACCTCGCGCTGGCCGACCGCATCGTCGCGCGGGACAGCGTGGCCGCTCGCGAGCTCGCAGAAGAACTACTCGGACGTGTCGTCACCGCCCTCGACAGCTGACACCCATTTCACATAAAGGACCGAACGATGTTCGACTTGATCCTGCACGCCATCCCCGTATTCGCCATCTGCCTTGCGCTGGAGGCGGTTTCGTTCCACTTCCTGCCGGACGACGACGAAAAGGGCTACGAACTTCGCGACGCGACGACAAGCCTGTCGATGGGTCTCGGCCAGGTGTTCATCAACATCGGCTGGAAACTCGTTGTCCTTGCCGTCTTCGCCGCCGCCTACTCGGTGGCACCGTTTCACCTACCAGCCGACAACCCGCTCGTCTGGGTAGCACTCTTCTTTGCCGACGACTTCGCCTACTACTGGTATCACCGGCTGCATCACACGGTCCGCGTGTTGTGGGGCTCGCACGTCGTCCATCATTCGAGCCAGTTCTACAACCTCAGCACAGCGCTACGGCAGACCTGGACACCGATGACGGCCCTACCGTTCTGGCTGCCGCTCGCGTTCCTCGGATTCTCGCCGTGGATGATCCTGACCCAGCAGGCCATCAGCCTCGTCTACCAGTTCTTCCTGCACACCGAGCGGGTTCAGAAGCTGCCACGGCCGATCGAGTTCGTTCTGAATACGCCGTCGCATCACCGTGTCCATCACGGTTCCAACCCCGAATATCTGGACACGAACTACGGCGGGATTCTGATCGTCTGGGATCGGCTGTTCGGCACCTTCGAACCGGAAGGCGCTCGGGTTCGGTACGGCTTGACCAAGAACATCGAGACCCACAATCCAGTGACAGTCGCGTTCGGCGAATACCGCAACATCGTCCGCGACGTACGCACCGCGACCGACTGGCGCGACCGCTTCGGCTACCTGTTCCGCGGCCCCGGTTGGACCCCGGCAGCCCGGTAGCGTCGTTGACCGCGTCGCAACGCGTCCGATAGCGTCGATGTAATGCCCGTACCAACACTTTCGGTTGTCATACCCGCATACAACGAAGAGCACTACATCGGACCGTGCCTCGACGCCCTCCTTACCCAGGAGGACGACCTCCACGAAATCATCGTCGTCGACAACAATTCGACCGATGCGACCGCGGAGGTCGTTCGCCGCTATCTGGCCGATCATCCGAAATTGACCTACCTCAACGAGGAGCGGCAAGGCGTCGCCTTCGCGCGCAACCTCGGATTCGACACTGCCACAGGCGAAATCCTCGGGAGAATCGATGCCGACTCCCGCGTATACCCCAACTGGACCTCGACAGTGCTGGAGTTCTTCCAACGCGACGGCATCGAATCCGTCGGCGGTATAAGCGGTTTGAACAATTCCTACGATTCGCCGTACCGAAAGCTCAAGGGCTGGTTCGTCGATCGCCAGGTCCGACTCGGCGCCATGGGCGGTGATCGAGAGATCAGAAATCTGCACGGTGCGAACATGGCGATTCGAAAGTCGACATGGCTCGAAGTCCGCGATGCGACGAGCACCGACAGAGAGATCCACGAGGACCTGGACCTCGCACTGTGCATCCGCGCGAAGGACATCTTGATCCTGCAGCTGTCGGACATGCGTGTGGACATCTCCCCGCGCCGGGCCTACACACCGCCACGCGAGTTCACGAGCTACATAGATTCCGGCACGAAGACCTTCGAATTGCACGGCATGATGACGCCGCTTATCGAGAAGGCGCTACGGCAACATCGCAAGTATCACGTCTTCGTCTATCTGACGCATCGTCCCTACGACCCAGAACTTGGCAGGTTCTCGCTGAGTCGCCTGCTCAAGGGCCCGACGTCACGCAAGCTGCCCATTAGCAGCTAGCTGCCTGTGCGCGGTTGAGGGGTCTATAGACCCCTCAACCGCGCACGAGCGCGAAGCGCCTAGGGAGCCTTGATCGCTGCGCTCATCACGCGGACGGCGGCGACGATCCCATCGATGAGATCACCGGCCCCGAACGACGCGACGGCTGCAGTGACGCCGAGCTGCGCAACACGATCGTTGACGCGAGCCGCGACAGCTTTGCCGGATCGAATCTCGACGACTCGCTGATTGGGCGATACCGCAATCAGAGTCGAGCGCTCGAACTCCGGGGTCGTCGGAAACAGCTCGTCTGCACCTGCGGCAGGGTTGTTGCCGAGATCGCCGAGGTAGACATTGAACCGGACCTTGGTCGACCGCGTCGCGTCGGTGAGTGCATTGTCGAGCCTGACCATTTCCATGTCCGTGAACGGCAGCTCAGGAAACTCCTCGCCTGCGCGATGAACTGCGGATACGCGTCCACTCGCCGTCACGACGGAGCCGATCGGCAACTCCGATTCGACGACCGCGGGGTAATTTTGGCTACCACTTGCCACTTCCCTTACCTCCGATCAGGTCTGCGGGGGCGGCTGCGATCGCAGCATGCCCGCCGTGATGGCCGTGCGAGGTGACCTCGTCGGTCGCGCTCCACAAAACCGGTGCGTGTGTCCACGGCTTACCGAGGTCGTAGTGCTCTGGATGCTTACCCGCAATCGGATTGCCCAGGTAGGAAAGCCCGCCTACGACCGCTATGACCAGGAGGGGTATCCCTCCGAAAATCAGCGTTGTCTCGAGAATGCTCACGCACCCAAACCTAGTCGACGGTTACCGTGATTCCTATCGAAAGGTGCCGAAACGTGCCCAAAAACGCTACGCCGCACCCTCGCCCAGGTAGCGCAACCACATCGGGTCGAGTTCTTTGGTCGTTGCAAGCAGGCGCCAGTGCGGTCCCTTGGGCGGGACGAGCTGCGCGCGCATCGGCCAGCCGAGCTCACTGAGCAGTTTGTCCGCCTTGCGGTGATTGCACGGCGCACAACTTGCGACGCAATTTTCCCAGGTGTGCTCGCCGCCGCGGCTGCGCGGGATGACGTGATCGATCGTCTCGGCTTTGCCACCGCAGTAGGCGCAACGGAAGCGATCTCGATGCATGAGGGCCGCGCGGGTCATGGGAATTCGCGCGCGATACGGCACACGGACATAGGTGCGAAGGCGAATCACGGACGGAACCTGGATCGAACAGCCAGCGGAATGAATCACCGGGCCTGCCGGATCCTCGTGCACGGCGAGTGCCTTCTCGCAGACGAGAAGTACGACGGCGCGACGAACGGGAAGTGCGGTCAGCGGTTCGTAGGTGGCATTCAGAAGCAACACCCGGCGCTTGACCCAGGCAGGTACGGCGTCGTCGGTCAGCGTCGCGGAAGCGGGACCCGACGATGGACTTTCAGGGATGACGTGAAGAACAGCAGCCCCCGACGCTGCGCTGTGGGCGCCGGTGGGCTCGAGTTGTCGATGCGTCCGAGCATCATGCCGGTGCTTCATACGACCTCCCGGTGGTGCAGAGTGAGCCGACCCGCCTCGATCGAGCACTAGAGGTGAGCCTGCTGGAGATTGCCACCAGTGGAACACGGATATCCGACAGATGCACGCTGATTTCCAACAAAGTCGCAGGCTGTCCGGTGAACAGATGGTGACGTGCCTCGACGATCGCGCGGACTTGTCCAACGGGCACAATGGGACCTGACCGAACAAGACAATCCGACGGGGCGATCCAACACGGTGACTAGCGCAGAGACCTTCTACGAAGCAGTCGGCGGGGCCGAGACCTTTCGCCGACTGACCAACCGCTTCTACCGCGAGGTCGCGGTGGACGAAATTCTGCGCCCGCTGTATCCGGAGGAAGATCTGGGCCCGGCGGAGCGTCGGTTCCGCATGTTCCTCGAGCAGTATTGGGGTGGCCCGCGGACGTACTCCGACGAGCGCGGGCATCCACGTTTGCGGATGCGACACAATCCTTTCCGAATCGGGCCGATCGAACGCGACGCCTGGTTGCGGTGCATGTACGTCGCGATCGCGTCGATCGAACCGGAAACCCTCGACGACCAGCATCGCAAGGCATTGACCGACTACATGGAGATGGCGGCGCAATCGATGGTCAACGCACCGCTCTGAGGCCGCCGACCGCGAATTTGCTTGGCATTTGCCAGGCTTGGCGCGAGCGGCACGGTGGACCTACACCACTGCAATGTCGTCGATGTCGCCATTGTTTGGCACTATGACCCCTTGTGGAGGAACTAAACAACTCGGGGGCGACACCGGCGGCTGCATCGCGGCCCACCGATCCATGGTGGCGCAGTGCCGTTTTCTATCAGGTTTATCCGAAGTCGTTCGCCGACTCGAACGGTGACGGTATCGGCGACCTCGGTGGTGTCAGAGACAAGCTCGGCTATCTCGAACTGCTCGGAGTGGACGCCCTCTGGCTCTCCCCCGTCATGCGCTCCCCCATGGCCGACGGCGGCTACGACGTCTCGGATCCGCGCGACATCGACCCGATGTTCGGCGGTCTGGAGACCATGGACGCGCTGCTCGCCGAAGCACATTCCCGCAAGATTCGCGTGACGATGGACCTGGTGCCCAACCACACGAGCATCGAACATCCGTGGTTCCAAGCCGCGATTGCCTCAGCACCCGGGAGCGCGGAGCGTGACCGCTACATCTTCCGCGACGGTCGCGGCATCGACGGCTCCGAACCGCCCAACAACTGGCCGAGCATCTTCGGCGGCCCCGCGTGGACCCGGATCACCGAAGCAGACGGCACACCCGGCCAGTGGTACCTGCATATCTTCGCGCCGGAGCAGCCCGACCTCGATTGGGAAAACCCCGAGGTCTTCGACGACCTCGAGAAAACGCTGCGCTTCTGGCTCGATCGCGGCATCGACGGCTTTCGTATCGACGTGGCACACGGGATGGCGAAGCCTGCCGGCATACCGGACATGGACATCTCCGAGAACAAACTGCTCGCCAACTCCGACAACGACCTCCGTTTCGACAACGATGGCGTGCACGACATCCATCGCCGCATCCGCAGCATCATCGACGAGTACCCGGACGCGGTAACCGTCGGCGAGGTGTGGGTCGAGGACAACGAGCGCTTCGGTGCCTACGTCCGTCCGGACGAACTCCATCTCGCCTTCAACTTCCGCCTTGCCGAGGTTGCGTTCGACGCTGCCGCCGTACGCGCCGCGATCGAGAACTCCATGGCAGCGGTCGCCGGTGTCGGTGGCGCACCGACCTGGACGCTGTCCAACCACGACGTCGAGCGCGAAGTCACCCGCTACGGCGACGGTGCGATCGGACTCGCCCGCGCGCGTGCCATGGCACTGGTCGAACTCGCGCTTCCCGGAACGATATTCGTCTACAACGGGTCCGAACTCGGACTACCCAACGTCGACCTACCAGACGAGGTGTTGCAGGACCCGGTGTGGGAACGCTCTGGACACACCGAGCGCGGCCGCGACGGCTGCCGAGTTCCACTCCCGTGGGAGGGTTCAGCTCCGCCGTTCGGTTTCACAACTGCCGACAGGTCGTGGTTGCCGATACCGGCCGAGTGGGCCGACTGCTCCGTCGAGGCACAGATCGAGGACGTCGCGTCGACGTTGTCGCTCTATCGACACGCGATCGAACTGCGCGCCGTACGTCCGGAGTTCTCCGGCGACGACATCGACTGGTACGGAAGCCCTTCCGGCTGCCTCGCCTTCCGCAGGCGCGGCGGGCTGATCTGTGCACTCAACACCACGACAGCGCCGATACCGCTGCCGCCCGGCGAGGTCCTGCTGTCGAGCGTGCCGATCGAGGGTGGTCGCCTACCCGCCGACGCCGCAGCCTGGCTGGTGTAATCAGCGCGGAGTTGGAAAGCACGGTCTAGGCGAACTGCAACCCGGTTCCGCGGTGCTTGAGGACGGATCCGTAGCGCGCATCGAGGCGTATCCACGACTTGCTTGCTCGCACGCGGACCAGTTCGTCGGCGTCGATACGGTCCAGATCGAGACCCGCCGTCATCTGCTCCTGGCCCGTGTGTGGGATGAAACCCATTGCGGTGAGCGCGAATACGATGCGCATCGACACACCGAACTGCTCGCCGCCGCCCTCGACCTCGAGGACCTCCTGGTCGAGTAACGAGACTGGCGGGCCCTGGTTACTGCCGTGTTCTTTCGCCAATGCGGCGCCGCGCTGGGCGAGGTCGACCAGCACGCGGGCCGGGACGTCGTCGACGTGTACGAATCCTTTGTCCGGCGGCAACGCTCCGCGCCAAGACGAATCCATCGAGTAACCGAGGTCGATACGTGACCCCGATTGCAACTCGCTCAGATTTCGCTGCACTGCATCGGCAGCGGCGGTGGTGTCGTTCGGTCGCACGACGCCTTCGATAACTCGCACGGCTAATGTATCGAAACCCGTTGTGGTCCAGGCTCCGACGAGATTGTCGGGACGTTGCCGAAACCGCACTACCGCAGCGTCGTCGAGCCTGATCGCTCTGCCGACGAAAGTGGCCAGGTTCGCACGCTCGATCGGATCGGGAACGTCGAGATACCGTTCATGCACGGGTCACACCCGTCGCCAGCTCTCCAGGTAGGCCTTCTCTTCCGGGGTGAACCGGCGAAGGCGTTGTGCCTCGATGTCGAACGCTGCGATCTGCGTTGTCGCGGTGACGGAGGCAGGCGAATCCTGCGCGGCACCGACCGCGCGGACCTCGTAGCCGACGGTGAAGTCGACGGCTCGCAGTTTGTCGACCCACATGACGATGTCGAGCGGGGTGTCGTCGTGGCGCAACTGACCGCGGTACCGCACATGCAGATCGACGATGACAGCGCCGTCACGCAGCGTTTTCGTCGGTCGGTCGTCGTAGAACAACCACGGGATTCGGGCCTCTTCGAGCAACGTCACCATGCGTGCATGGTTGATGTGCTGGAAGGCGTCCATATCCGACCAGCGGACCTCGACCTTCGTGTGAAAACCAACTGCCTCCGAGCCGTTCAAGCCGACTGGCTCTGTCAACGATTTGCCTCCGATTGCGATCCGACACCGCTGACCATGCTACGGACCTGCCGTGCGGCCACCGACAGGGTGGCAAGGTCGTGGGTGCCGGACTCGAAGATCTCGGACAGCGCGTTGCGGGCGCGCCCCAACCGCGACTGGTTGGTCGACTCCCAGTATTCGATCTTCTCCTGCGGCGACTCGTCCGGTTCGCCCGAGGCGAGTACGTCCATAGTCAACGACCGCAACGATGCGTACAGGTCGTCGCGCAGTGCGAGTCGAGCAAGAGCGTGCCAACGATCGCCGCGCGCCAGATGGTCGACCTGTGTGAGCAACCAGTCGATCGAAAGGTGTGCGTCGAGCGCGAAGTACAGCGTCGCGACCTCGTCGCCCTCTCGCTCGGTGATGTCGGAGATGTTGAGAATGTCGAGTAGTGCGAACAGGTCGAGCAATCCGTACACACGCTCGGCAAGTTCTTGCGGCGCACCGAGTTTCACGCTCGCGGCCGTCCGCTCGTGGAAGCTGGTCGCACGATGGCCCTGCAACAGGCTCGGCACGATCGGCGCGAGTTCACGCACTCCCCTGCTGAATCTGTTGATCTCGGCGCCGACTGCGATCGGCTGTGGCCGGTTGATCAGCAGCCAGCGTGACGCACGATCGAGGGTCCGCTTGGATTCACGTTCGAGGTCGTCGAGTACGTGCACGCCCATGTCTGAATTGCGGATTTCCTGCCATAGGTTCCGTAGGTCGAAGATCTCGACGGAGGCGTTGTAGGCGCGCACCGAGTCGGTACTCGTCGCCCCCGCTTCCTCCGACAACCGATAGGCGTAGGTGATGCCGCCGTAGTCGATCGTCTCGTTGGCAATCATCGTCGTGACGATTTCGCGACGTAGGGGATGCGACTTGATCGCCTTGCCGAACCGCTCCTGCAGCGGCGTGGGAAAGTACGACGGCAGCCTGCGCGCGAACACCTCCAGGTCGGGCAGATCGCTCTTGAGCAGATCGTCCTTCAGCGAAAGCTTCACGTGCGCCATCAGATTCGATAGTTCGGGCGACGTGAGTCCGGTACCGTCCTGGCGCCTGCGAGTGATCTCCGCTTCGGACGGCAGGGCTTCGAGTTCGCGATCGAGACCGTGATGCGATTCGAGTTCGCCGATCACCCTGCGATGCACACTGAGCATCGGCCCGGCATCCGAGCGGGACAGCCCCATCAGGAAGTTCTGAGAGATGTTGTCTTCCAACACCAGTCGGCTGACCTCGTCGGTCATCGACGCCAGCAACGGATTTCGGTCCTGCTCGGCAAGTTCGCCACTGCTGACCAGTCGATCGAGCATGATCTTGATATTGACCTCGTGGTCGGAGCAATCGACGCCAGCGGAGTTGTCGAGGGCGTCGGTGTTCATCTTGCCGCCGTTCTGGCAGAACTCGATGCGGCCCAACGCAGTTGCGCCGAGGTTGCCACCTTCTCCGACGACCTTGACCCGAAGGTCGCTACCGTTCACCCGGACCGAATCGTTCGCCTTGTCGCCGACGTCGCCGTTGGACTCGGTGCTCGCCTTGATGTAGGTGCCGATGCCGCCGTTCCAGAGCAGATCGACCGGCGCGAGGATGATGGTCTTGACGAGTTCCGGCGGCGAGAGTGCGGTGACGGATTCGTCGAGGCCCAACGCTTCTCGCGCCTGCGGGCTGATCGGTACCGACTTGACTGTCTTGTCGAAGACGCCGCCACCCTCGCTGATCAGCGACGTGTCGTAATCCGCCCACGACGATCTCGGCAACGCGAAGAGCCGCTCACGTTCGGCAAACGACGGCGCGGCAACAGGATTCGGGTCGAGGAAGATATGGCGGTGATCGAAGGCTGCAACGAGCCGGATCTTCTCGCTCAACAGCATTCCGTTGCCGAAGACGTCGCCACTCATGTCACCGATGCCGACCACCGTGAACTCTTCGGTCTGGGTATCGATGTTCATCTCGCGGAAATGCCGCTTGACGCTCTCCCATGCACCTTTGGCGGTGATGCCCATCGCTTTGTGGTCGTAGCCCGCAGAACCGCCGGAGGCAAAGGCATCGCCGAGCCAGAAGCCGTACTTCAAGGCGACGCCGTTCGCGATATCGGAGAATGTCGCCGTTCCCTTGTCGGCTGCGACGACGAGGTAGGTGTCGTCGCCGTCGCGCCGCACAACCCGCTCAGGCGGGACAACCGCACCGGTTGCTCGGTCGACGTTGTCGGTGACATCGAGCAGTCCGGAAATGAAGAGGGTGTAGCAGGCGATACCTTCGTCGCGGAACGCCTGGCGATCGGCTGCGGGATCGTCGGTCGGTGCAGGCGGATTCTTCACAACGAAGCCACCTTTCGCACCGACGGGCACGATGACGGCGTTCTTCACGGCCTGTGCTTTGACCAACCCGAGAATCTCGGTACGGAAATCTTCCTGTCGGTCCGACCACCGCAGACCGCCGCGGGCGACGGTGCCGAACCGCAGATGCACACCTTCGACGCGCGGCGAATAGACGAACACCTCGAAACGTGGCCGTGGCTTGGGCAATTCGGCAATCTCGCGTGGTTCGACCTTGAAGGAGAGGTAGCTGCGCTGCTCCCCGTCGGAATCGACGACGAAGTAGTTGGTGCGCAGTGTCGCTCGGATCAGCCCGAGGATTGCCCGCAGGATTCGGTCGGCGTCCATGCTGACGACGGCGTCTATCTTCTCGCGCAACTGTGCGCCGATGTCGGCCGCACGATCGACCGACGCGGAATCGGGATCGAAATGCGCCATGAAGAGGTCGACAAGGAGGCGCGCGGTCTCGGGATAGGCGAGCAGTACGCGGCCGATGTTCGCGTGGCTGTACGGAAAACCGGCCTGCCGCAAGTACTTTGCGTAGGCGCGCAAGATCGCGACCTCGCGCCAGTGCAGGGCCGCCCGCAGCACGAGTTCGTTGAAGCTGTCGGATTCGGCAAGGCCGTACCACGCCGCCCTGAACGCGTCCGTGAATCGCTCCTGCAGCTCGAGCGTGGCACCGTTCGCTTCCGCCAACGTCGAGTCCATGTTCTGGTCGAGCGAGCCACGAAGCAGTTCCGGCCGCGCGACGAGACCGAAATCGTAGATCCAACGTTCGGTACTACCAAGCAGATTCACCTGATACGGCCGCTCGTCGAGCACCTCGACGCCGAGACTCTGCAGCACGGGCAGCACCTGGCTCAGCGAGACACCGCTACCACCGATGTAGAGCGTGAAGCGCCAATACCCCTTGTCCGCCTTCTCGTTTCGGTACAGGTGCAGGTCGATGGAACCTTCTTCGAGCCCGTCGAGGCGCGCGATGTCCGCGAGGGCGCGCTGCGCGGCGAAGTCTTGTTTGTACGCCTCGGGAAGGGCATCGGCGTACTGCTGCGCCAACGCGGGCAGGACCGACACCTCGCCGGCTCCGACGGCGTCGCCGAGATGGTCGTCCCACGACCTCGTTGCGTTGGCAAGCAGTTCCTGGATCCGCAGCCTGTTCTCGTCCGACGTATCGACTGCAGGCTGTGCTTTCGCGTCGTCGCGTCGCACCGTGAAATGCACGTTCGCGAGATCGGATTCGGTGACGCGCGCCGAGTACTCGATCGAACTGCCGCCGAGCTCGCGGGTCAGGATGTCTTGCATCGCGAGCCGGACCCTTGTTGTGTAGCGATCGCGCGGCAGGTACACGAGGCACGACACGAAATGCCCGTACTGATCGTCCCGCAGAAACAGCCGAACCTGGCGCCGCAGACCGACATTGAGCACCGACGACGTCGTGCGGAACAGCCGCTCGGCATCGGAGGAGAACAACTCGGTGCGCGGGAAGGACTGAATGACTTCGAGCATCGCCTGCCCGGAGAACGAGTTGATGTCGAAGCCTGCGCGATCGATCACAGCTCGGACGCGACGTTCGATCACGGGAATGTCGAGCACGTTCTCGTGCAAGGCCGTCACGGTGAAGACACCGACGAAAAGGTGCTCACCGGTGACGTTGCCGTCGGCATCGAACGACGCGACCCCGACGAAGTACGGGTACACGGAGCGATGCACGGTCGCGGGCACCGAACCCTGAGTCAGCACGAGCAGCGGTCGGTCGCCACCCGACACCGGGACTGCGATGTCCGCGCCTGCTGCCGCTCGGGTATCGCTGCGAAGAACACCGAGGGGGCTGCCCGGCACGCGGTGTTCGCCTGCGCCCTCGCGCGCGTAGCGCGTGTAGCCGAGCACGGTGTAGTGCCCTTCGGCCAACCAGCGCAACATGTTTGCACAATCGGTGAGGTCGGCCTGCGTGTACGGACCGATCCCTGCAGCGGCCGCCTCGTCCATCTCGTCCGCGAGTTCGCGGTGGACGGCGCGCATGGCGTCGGTGTCGTTGACAACCTGGCGAACGTCGCCGAGCACGTCACGGGTGGCGGTCTCCACTCGGTCGAGCAGTGTCGGATCGGTCGACGGGTGCAGTTGCACGTGCATCCACGACTCGCGCTGCCACCCTTCCAACGACTTTTCGGGGTCGTGCGGGACGGCTCGCAGAAGGCGTCCGTCACTGTCTCGTTCGACGTCGAGAATCGGGTGGATGACCTCGCTGAGGCACACTCCGATGCGGCTCAGCATCGACGTTATCGACTCGACCAGCAGCGGCATATCGTCGTTGACGATCTGCAGTGCCGCACCGAATCTGTCGTCGGTGCCGCCAGTCGTAACGCGATACAACTTCGAAATCGATTGCCCCGGTTGACGAACCATCGCCAGATCGACGTGCCGCTGGAAGACGTTCTCCGACGATCCTGCGATCGCACAGTCCGCATCGCCTGCGTCGACATGCCTGAAGTACGCGCTTTCGAGATTCGCGATGTCGGCCCGAAGTGCATCGGGCAGCTCGGCTGCCCACTCGGTGTGCAACGTGCCTGGTGAAGCGGTCATCGGAGCCCACCCTCTGGTCTCTTTTTGCGTACTAGCGGTGCCGAATCGAGCCTAGCCGCCGACGGCCACGTAACAGGGTGGAAACACCGACCGGTTACCCGGCCGCCATGACCGGTTGGCCGAGTCAGACGCTCGAGATCAGATACGCACCGAGGGCGGTACGTTCCTCGTCGCTGAGTGGGCGCGGCTTCTGCTGCTTCAGATCGAAGCCGACCATCACCGCGCTGCCCTCGGCGCAGAGTTCGCCGTGTTTGTCGCGCATGCGGTGCCGGATCGAGTACGAGGTCGTGCCGATGTGGGTCACCCAGGTCTCGATGGTCAGTGGTCCCGAGCTGAGCAGAATCGGCCTCAGGTAGTCCATGTCGGCCTTGCGGAGGACAAGCGCGGGGCGCCGGACTCCGTCCGGATGCAGCACGCAATGCTCGTAGAACTTGACGCGAGCTTCCATGCCGTATTCGAAGTACTTCGTGTTGTTCACATGACCGAGCAGGTCGAGGTCCGCCCAGCGGACCTCGACCCGGCACGTGTAGGGCTCAGTCACGCGTCAGCTTGCGGTGCGTAACTCGATGCGGGCGTGCCGCTTCGAGACCGAGCCGCTCGATCTTGTTCTTCTCGTAGCCCTCGAAGTTGCCTTCGAACCAGAACCACTTCGCGTCGTTGTCGCTGTCGCCTTCCCACGCCAGGATGTGGGTGCAGGTGCGGTCGAGGAACCAGCGATCGTGCGAGATCACCACGGCGCAACCGGGGAACTGCTCGAGGGCGTTCTCCAGCGAGCCGAGGGTCTCGACGTCGAGGTCGTTGGTCGGTTCGTCGAGCAGGATCAGGTTGCCACCCTGCTTGAGCGTCATGGCCAGGTTCAGGCGGTTTCGCTCACCACCCGACAGCACACCCGCGGGCTTCTGCTGATCCGGACCCTTGAAACCGAACGCACTGACGTAGGCACGCGACGGCATTTCCTGCTGGCCGACGTGGATGAAGTCGAGACCGTCGGATACGACCTGCCAGACGTTCTTCTTCGGATCGATACCCGCCCTGTTCTGGTCGACGTAGCTGAGCTTGACCGTCTCGCCGACCTTCACCTCACCGCTGTCCGGACTTTCGAGTCCGACGATCGTCTTGAACAGCGTCGTCTTGCCGACGCCGTTGGGTCCGATCACGCCGACGATGCCGTTGCGCGGAAGGGTGAACGACAGGTCCTTGATGAGCGTCCGGCCACCGTAGCCCTTGTCGAGGTGACTGACGTCGACGACGACGCTGCCAAGCCTCGGACCGGCGGGAATCTGGATCTCCTCGAAGTCGAGTTTGCGCGTCTTCTCCGCTTCGGTCGCCATCTCCTCGTAGCGGTCCAGGCGGGCCTTGCTCTTCGCCTGACGCGCCTTGGCTCCCGAGCGCACCCAGGCGAGTTCGTCCTTGAGCCGCTTCTGCAGCTTTTGATCCTTCTTGCCCTGCACCGACAGGCGCTCGGCCTTCTTCTCGAGGTAGGTCGAGTAGTTGCCCTCGTACGGGAACGCACGGCCACGGTCGAGTTCGAGAATCCACTCGGCGACGTTGTCGAGGAAGTACCGGTCGTGGGTGACGGCGAGAACGGCGCCTGCGTAGTCCGCGAGGTGCTGCTCCAACCAGAGGACACTCTCCGCGTCGAGGTGGTTGGTCGGTTCGTCGAGCAGCAGCAGATCAGGCTTGCTCAGCAGCAGCTTGCACAGCGCGACGCGGCGGCGTTCACCACCGGACAGGTGCGTGACGGGCTCCTCGGGCGGCGGGCAGCGCAGAGCGTCCATTGCCTGCTCGAGCTGTGAATCGACGTCCCACGCGTCGGCATGATCGAGCGCCTCCTGGAGCTGACCCATCTCTTCCATCAGCTCATCGGAGTAGTCGGTCGCCATCAGCTCGGCGATCTCGTTGAACCGATCCAGCTTGACCTTGATCTCGCCGAGGCCTTCTTCGACGTTGCCGCGAACCGTCTTTTCCTCGTTGAGCTTCGGTTCCTGCATGAGGATGCCGACGGTCGCGCCGTTGGCGAGGAAAGCTTCGCCGTTGTTCGGCTGGTCCAGTCCGGCCATGATCTTGAGGACGCTGGATTTACCAGCGCCGTTGGGGCCGACGACGCCGATCTTCGCGCCCGGGAGGAAGTTCAAAGTGACGTTGTCAAGGATGACCTTGTCGCCGTGCGCCTTACGCACCTTCAGCATCTGGTAAATGAACTCAGCCATGCCGACCACCCTATCGGTGCGGCGCACCTGCCCGGAACTCGGCGGATGCACTGCGCCCAGTCCCTCGGCTACATTCCACCTGGGCACCTGCCGCACCGACGATGGGAGTGCATGTGAAGGTCTTCGCCAGCATCGACGAATTTGTGAGCGCCGAAGGCGAATCCCTCGGTACAACGGACTGGATCACGATCGACCAGGACCGAATCGACACATTTGCCGAGGCCACGGGTGACCATCAGTGGATCCACGTCGACCCCGACAAGGCCGCCGCCGGACCGTTCGGCACGACCATCGCGCACGGGCTGCTGACGCTCTCGTTACTCCCCCTGCTCACGCACCAGCTCTACACCGTCGACGGCATCACGATGGGCATCAACTACGGCTTCGACAAGGTCCGGTTCATCTCCCCTGTTCGGGTCGGCTCGCGACTACGCGCCAGCGCAGTGATTGCATCGCTGACCCCTATCCCCGGCGGCGTGCAGGCGAAATTCGTGGTCACGCTCGAACTCGAGAACTCCGAGAAGCCGGCGTGCGTCGCCGAATCCATCGCCAGGTTCATGGCGTGAATCGCATCTTCGAAAGGAACGTAAACACATGCCCGGAGTAACGGACCGCGTAGTCGTCGTCACCGGAGCGGGAGGCGGCCTTGGGCGTGAGTACGCGATGCTGCTCGCCCGAGAAGGCGCGTTGGTGGTCGTCAACGATCTGGGTGGTGCCCGCGACGGGTCCGGCGCCGGCTCGACCATGGCAGACAGTGTGGTCGCCGAGATCCGCGAAGCAGGCGGCACCGCAGTGGCCAACTACGACAGCGTCGCCACCGAAGAAGGTGCCGCGGCACTGATCAAGACAGCCATCGACGAGTTCGGCGCGGTCCACGGTGTCGTGAACAATGCGGGCATTCTGCGCGACGGTGCGTTCCACAAGATGTCGACGGACAACTGGGAATCCGTTCAGCGCGTCCATCTCTGGGGCGGGTACCACGTCACCCGCGCTGCGTGGCCGCACTTCCGCGAGCAACGCCACGGTCGAGTTGTGGTCGCAACCTCGACGAGTGGCCTCTACGGCAACTTCGGCCAAGCCAACTACGGTGCAGCGAAACTCGGCTTGGTCGGGCTCGTCAACACGCTCGCGGTGGAAGGTGCCAAGTACAACATCCTCGCCAATGCGGTTGCACCCCTTGCCGCGACGCGGATGACCGAAAACATCGCGCCACCCGAGTTCCTGGAGAAGCTCCCGCCGGCTCAGGTCGCCCCCGTGATCGGCTACCTCGTCAGCGACGAGTGCACCGATACCGCAACCGTTCTCGTCGTCGGTGGCGGCTCGGTCAAGCGAGTCGCGCAGTTCGAATCGGCCGGTGTGTACTTCTCCGAACCGCCCACGATCGACGGCGTTGCCGAAAAGTGGAGCGAGATAACCGATCTCACTGGTGCGACACTGGGCAAGAATCCGCTCGGCTAGTTGTGTCGCGACTGTCGCCGGACGAGCAGAGCATCGTCGCGACCGTGCGGGCCTTCGTCGATCGCGACGTCCGCCCGGTCGTGCGTGAGCTGGAGCGAACCGACACCTACCCCGAGGCGCTCATCGAAAAGATGAAGGCGCTCGGCATCTTCGGCCTTGCAGTTCCGGAGCGGTACGGTTCGGTTCCGGTGTCGATGCCCTGCTATGTCGCTGTCACCGAAGAGCTTTCGCGTGGCTGGATGAGCCTCGCCGGCGCGATGGGCGGGCACACCGTCGTTGCGAAACTCATCGACAGCTTCGGCACCGACGAGCAAAAGAGCCACTATCTGCCCCTGCTGGCAACTGGGGCTGTCCGCGCGACGATGGCTCTGACCGAGCCAGGTGGCGGCTCCGACCTGCAGGCGATGACGACAACAGCCTTGCGAGACGGCGACGAGTACGTGATCAGTGGTTCCAAGACGTGGATCAGCAACGCTCGCCGGTCGCAGGTCGTTGCGCTGCTGTGCAAGACCGATCCTGAGGCTTCACCTCCTCACACTGGAATGAGCATTCTGCTGGTCGAGCATGTTCCGGGACTGACAGTCTCCCGGGATCTGCCCAAGCTCGGGTACAAGGGCGTCGAGGCGTGCGAGCTCACCTTCGACGACTGTCGGGTTCCTGAGTCGGCGGTTCTCGGTGGGGTCGCCGGCAAGGGATTCGCCCAGATGATGAAGGGCCTCGAGACCGGGCGAATTCAGGTGGCGGCACGGGCTCTCGGTGTCGCACAGGCCGCCTTCGACGACTCGCTTCGGTATGCGCAGGAGCGGGAGAGTTTTGGCAAACCATTGTGGAAGCACCAATCGGTCGGTAATTATCTGGCAGATATGGCAACGAAACTCACGGCAGCGCGACAGCTTGTGTTGCATGCCGCCGAGCGGTTCGAATCCGGCGAGCGGTGCGACATGGAGGCAGGTATGGCCAAGCTGTTCGCATCCGAGGTCGCCATGGAGATCGCTCTGAACGCTGTGCGCATCCATGGCGGCTACGGCTACTCGACCGACTACGACGTCGAGCGATACTTTCGCGATGCTCCTCTCATGATCGTCGGCGAAGGCACCAACGAGATACAACGCAATGTCATTGCCGCACAACTCGTCAGCCGTGGCGGACTGACGCGATGACCCTGATCGACGGTCCGTACTTCGAGGATCTCCGGGTCGGCCAGAGTTTCGACGACGCCCCACCGATGACACTCACCGACGGTCACGCGGCTGCGCACCAGGCCATAGTCGGCGACCGCCTACGGCTCCCGCTGGACGCGCAGCTCAGCGAACGAGTCGCGGGTGGACGGCTCGCGCATCCCGCCTTGGTCTGGAACGTGGCGATCGGTCAGTCCACGGTTGTGACAAGGAAGGTGAAAGCCAACCTGTTCTACCGCGGCTTGATGTTTCACCACGCCCCGATGATCGGCGACACGCTCCGGACAACGACCACGGTCGTCGCCCTTCGCCAGAATCGAGGCAAAGCAGGTCGCGCCCCAACCGGCCTCGCCGTGCTGCGCATCGTCACCGTCGATCAGCAGGATCGTCGAGTGCTCGACTTCCACCGATGCGCGATGATCTCCCTACGCGACAGCCGCGCACAAACCGGATTCGACGACGACAGCGCAGCAATCGGGTTGGTCGCCGATCAAGACCTCACCACCTCGATCAGTGGTTGGCGTCTCGCCGATTTCGAAGCCGCAAGCAGTGGTCTCGCCTTCCGAGATCTTCAAGAGGGCATGCGGTTCGGATCGGCAGGCGCGGACGTCGTCACCAATGCTCCCGAGCTGGCCCGACTTACCCTCAATATTGCTGAGGTACATCATGATTCCCGCGCGGGTGACGGTCGGCGATTGGTCTTCGGCGGGCACACGATCGCGCTCGCTCTCGCCCAGGTGTCTCGTTGCCTCCCGTCCGTCGTCACCGTTCCGGCCTGGTACTCCTGCGATCACACCCGGCCCGTCTACGAGGGCGACACCGTGCGCAGCGAGATCGCGATCGAACGCCTACGCCCGCTGCAGTCGGGCGGCGGCTTGGTCGATCTGCGCTCACTTGTCTCAGTCGACGGAGCCGACGGTCCGCGCGCTGCCCTCGATTGGCGATTCGTCGCAGTCGTCGCGTGAGTCGGTCGCGCACGTGACGCTCATGCCCCATTCGTTGCGTTTTCGGACGGAATCCGGGCTGTTGCGAAATGAGGGGCGCACTGTCGTTAGCTTTACTAACGTTGCGCGGAT
>NZ_JBIMSN010000031.1:0-3984 GCF_043944905.1 Antrihabitans spumae | reverse complement strand
ATTCGCCTTCCGTTTCAATCGCCGCAGGTCGAAGGCTCGCGGGATGCTGTTTTACCGACTCCTGCAGCAGAGCGTCAACACCGATCCCCACCCACTCGTCGAACTCATCGGCGGCACCGCTGCCGGCAACAGCGTCGCCCTTGAAAATCTGGAACCATTGTCCAGCAACACATTTGATGACTTCTGAAGAATCAGTCCACTTAAGCAGATAAGCAGTACGTACGTGCTAATTTGTCGATGGGTCGATCCGCGGGAAGCATCGACGCGTCAATCAAAGATAAGCGCGCGATCCAGCGGCGCGGTACTGACGCAGAGGCCCAGCCATGTTCGAAACCTGGCCTACGCCTTCGATCCTGCGCTATGGCGGATCGTCTCGCCGCCACTCGATGTGAACATAAGCGTTGCCGCCGCGATCGCCCGCGCACACCCCCCGGGATTCAGTGCCAGCTGCCCACTCAGGATGCGAGCCGAAGGGTTGAATTTGGACACCACAGTCCGCAGCACCTTAGATGCTTGGGCACGAGCCAGTGCTGGAGATTGGTTGTGTCGCTTAACATTTCGCGTACCAACCGGAAACGAAAGAGGCTACCTCGACATGCGAATCTGGTGGGGACCCGACGCCGTCACACCGACAAAAGACACACGACAATGACCGACGACGACCGGAATTCACAACCGGCCGAGGCCATCAAACGCGACCTGACCATGATCGCCGATCTACGGAAGAAGCTCCTCAAACAGTCAGAGGGCAACGACTTTCGCCCCACCCACCACAGTCCCAGGCCGGCTGCTCGACCAGCTCAACGAGCTAGACGAGCGCGAAGACACCTGACAACTCAACCGTGGTCTCTTGCCTGCGCCCGCATCCGCCGGCGGATCAACGCATCTCGGTTCTCCACACCCCGGTAGACCTCTGTGTTCACCTCGTCGGTGAGATCCAGCTCCACACCCCGAAGTCGACTGGTCGCCAGCTCCGCCAAGGACAGATCGCACGCCAAACGACCAACGCCGCACGACTCGACGACACCCGCTCGGCAAGGCCGGCCAGCTTCGCAGTCAGATCCTCATCGAGAAAATCGGTACGACAGTCATGTCGGTATCGAAACCTCGCCGCTGCGGCGGCAACGCCGCCAAATCCACGTAAGAGACAAGCATTTGCCGAATAGCAATACGCACGATCGCGCCCAACCGACGCTGCCCGAAACGGTCTGCAAGTAAATGCAATTCAGCCTTCGTCGACACCGCAATCGACACATTGTGTCGGCCACCGATCGGGCACCCTGCCAGGCCGCCGATGACTCCCACTGGTACTCGAAGTCATATCAGCTCCTCGGACATCAAAGCTCTCGAACGCACCTAGCAAAGAGGGCACGGAGATCGTGGCGCATCAGCGATCTGACGACTCGCGCATCTGGGTAGACAGACTAAAGCGCAGAACATCAGCAAGTTGTGTATAGACCGGCAAGTTGCCGCGTCGCGGGACGCGAGGTGTGTCGGCGCAGTTCACGCCAAAGAGCGGTACAACGTTGCACGTGACACTTTCAGTGTGTCGCAGATCAATCGGACCGGTTCTCCGGATTCGCGCATCCGCTTGGCCAGTGCGACCTGATCGTTCGTCAACGATCGAGGACGACCCGTGTGCAGCCCCCGCGCCGCCGCGGCTTCCCGTGCGGCTGTGGCACGTTCGGCCTTGAGGTCCACTTCGTACTCCGCGAGCGCCGCGAAAATTGATGCAACCATCTTGCCTGTGGGTGTGCTGAAGTCGACACCCTCCCGAAGGCTGCGCAAGTTGATTCCTCTCTTACGGAGGTCCTGGATCGTCTCGATGATGCCGCTCATGCTTCGGCCGAGTCGATCCAGTGCGACGACGACTACGGTGTCGCCCTCGCGCGCGTACTCGAGTAGTTCCTTGAGTCCATCGCGATCTTGTGTTCGACCGGACTGCTTGTCGCTGAAGATGCGATCGACCCCTGCGGCTGTGAGGGCGTCGATCTGTTGCTCGAGGTGTTGCTTCGTTGTCGAGACACGGGCGTAACCCAGTGCATGTCCGGATGCTGTACCACTCATGAACCAATCATCTCATAAGTCGGAGCATTGCGGAATATTGAGACAACCTTTTTGCGACGGACTTTTGAGACGGCTCTAACTGCGCAAACGGAAGCTGCAGAGGTCGCCTTTGAGGCTGTCTCGTATCTTTGGAAATGAGACAGTCGCTCGGACCGTCAGTGCCTGCCTTCGGGAAAGCCCAAGTTGCTTGTGCGTGCTCAGGTTGTGCCGCCGCTACGGCGTAGGCGGTCTGTTCGCGAACACTGTTGCGATCGTTCCGAATGTCGCGAGTGCGGTCGTCGGCACGACTTAAGGGCTATTGGTTTTCGGTCGGAGGTGCAGCAGCATGGGTCCGATCTGGCGCTACGCTGCGTATGGCCGTGACGCCACCCACTGCGGCGAGTGCCCTCCGGAGCCGGCCTTGTTGTTCAATCAGCCAGGCAGTCATCTCGGGCCAAAGTTTCGAGTCGGAGATGTCGTCGAATGGGGACGTCACCACGATCCGCGCCGCCTTGCGGCCTGCCATGTCATCCCAGGTGGCCGGATGGCCAAGCGCTGCCTCGAAGGTGTCGCGGCGCTCGTGGAGCCAGTCGAATCGTGCCTGGTTCAGGTCGGCGTCTGTCGACTCGAAGTAGAGCTGGGCAATCAGCGAGCTGCTGACCCATGCCATTGAGAGCGTCATCCCGCTCAGTCCTACCGGGGTGTTGCACCACGACTGCGCAGTAGTATTTGCGCGCGTCCAGTTGGGATGCTTGAGCCGGACTTGTTCTAGAACAGTTTCCCAGAATTCCCGGTACTGGCGAACCGTTGCCGACACCTCACCCGAGATAGCCGAGTTCGCCTTCTTAACCCGCTTTTCCCAGTCGTTCGGCTGCGCCACCAGTTCGAAATTGGGCGCTGCCTGGGAGTTGCCGATTTTTACCACGCGAATGACGACGCCGAACATCCGGGTGTTCTCGTCCGTGCGTTGGTTCAACCAGTCGATCGCCGCCCGGTGCTCGGGCCGAAATTCCGTTGTCACCCACACGATCGTCGTTGGGTCGGTTCCCGCGGCGTACGTGATGATCTGGCCTAGATGGGTGTGATTCGATCGCTCCAACTGGTTCTCCACGATCACGACGCCTCCATTGGTTACGTCGTAGCCCTTCAAATCCAAACTGAAATCACCCACCGGATGTTCTGCGACGTCGAGCACGAGGTCCATGCCCAGCAGATCACTCAGGACATCCACGTTCTCGAGGAGCCAACGGGTGAAGTCGCGGGCTTCGTGTGGCCAAACGTCTCTCGGCTCTACGGACTCAAGGCGGCCGAGGTTAGGGGCGGTCATGGCCACGAGCCTGGCATCCAGGGACGGAATACGATTGCGCCGGGTGGCCGCAGACCGCGGGTCATCCCCCCGCGCTGTGTGCGAGGTTGCATCCAGTGCTCAAGACCAGGACCACGCTCGACCATCACATTTAGTCCGGGTACTCAGCGAGGATGCCGTTGACGAGCGCTCGCTTGGACTTACCTGAGGAGTCGAGTCCCCACTCGTGGTAGATGTCCTTTAGTTCGGCGACGGTCAGTGCCTCAAGGTCTTCCCTGGAGTAGGGATCGTCAACGACCGAGTACGTATCCGACTTGGCGAACTGGACGTAACTCCAACTCAGGCTAGTTGTGAACTCAGGCTGCGCGTCTGGGTACTTCTTGTTGATCTCCATATCCAAGACTGCACGAACCCTCTCTGCAATCAGTTCAGCGGTTCGCGGGTGAACTCGCCCCCCGAAATCAGGGTGGAACTGGACCTTGAAGCCGATGTCCAGCACTTTCTTGGCGTTGGCCACGCCGTACTCCTTTAGTCGTGGGGATGCCGGGTGGGTTGCATCCAGCCTTGATTTGATGGGCCTTGACCCCTCGTGTTGGACACGCTCAATCCCGGACAGAGTTCGGGGGAAGCGA
>NZ_JBIMSN010000030.1:0-638 GCF_043944905.1 Antrihabitans spumae | reverse complement strand
TCCAAGGTGGTCCCATGCTAGTGGCAAGCAGGTGGTCCCATCACCCTGGCAAATGACACTTGGTGCGACCGCTCCGCGCTTCGTGAATATAAAGACGCTGCGGACATTGCCACCGCCTGCAGCTGGTATCAGCAGAATGACGACCTTCGAGCATCGCTCTACGATGCCGGTACTGATCGTATGGAAACGTTGATCGAAGCCGATATGGATGTCGACATCGCATTGCTGAATCTGCTCGGGAAGGACATCGCTGATGTCATTGGAGACGTCCGAGTCAGCGAGTTGGCAAGATCCTGGGCACTCACGGATCGCGACATGCTCGCCGTGCAGTTTGCTCGGGAAAAGTCCCGAACACATCCAGACAGAGCTACCGCGCACCGTGAGATCACAGCACTCACCAGGTTCTTGGCGTCCGGGTGAGGGGCCCGTCTGAAATCGCGAGTCTGATCTGTACGCGCCTACGGGCGAATTCTCCGCGACATGGAGAAAACATCGTCCTCACTCCATCCAGAGCTACACCGTCGCGACGCCCTTCATACCGCCGAAGAATGCCTCCGATTCGATAAGACCTTCGTCACTTGGGCCTTGACCCCTCGTGTTGGACACGCTCAATCCCGGACAGAGTTCGGGGGAAGCGA
>NZ_JBIMSN010000003.1:102891-194175 GCF_043944905.1 Antrihabitans spumae | reverse complement strand
CATAGGTCCACTTAAGCAGATAAGCAGTATGTATGTTCTACTCAGGGGGAAGTGCAGAAACCGAAGGTCCGGAGGAGGTCCGGACCTACCCACTACAAATCAGCGTCGCAGACGAGTTCGCACTCTTGGAGCGCTACCGCGTCAACGAAAACGTCAACGCCTGCTCGAAAGTGATGGCCGCAACCGACATCTGGTGGACCCGGATGCGCACCGAATCCGACCTCGTCGCCGCCGGTGCCAAGGTGGCGGTCGGCAACTCCGTCTTCGCCGAAATCGGCGCCGCCCTCGGCTGCTCGGCCACCACCGCACACACCATGGTCGACGTCGGCATCGAACTCAACTCCCGATTCCCCCGCTTCTACACCGCCTTCGACGACGGCCGACTCGACTACGCCCGCGTCAAAGTCGTCTGCACCACCCTCACAGAAGCCAGCACGACGACGATCGAGAAGATCGAATTCCTCGCCTTGTGCGCGGCGAAAGTTCTCACCCCCGGCCCGCTGCGACGTGAGATCTGGCGACTATGGATCGAGGCCGACCCGAAAGAGGCGGCCGAAGCTCGAGCGCAGTTGACGAAGACTGATCGCACCGCCTATGTACGGAAAGGCACTGCCGGGTTGTCGTGGCTCTCCGCAGCCATCACCGACCTCGAAGGTGTCGAAGCCGATCAACTCCTCGACGAAATCGCCGACACCGTCTGCCCCGAAGACTCCCGCAGCCGTAACGTCCGCCGCGCCGACGGACTGATGGCCCTGCTGCACGGTGAGCGGTCGTTGCGGTGTGACTGCCGATCGGTCGATTGTCCGACCCGCGACGTCGAACTAACCCCGCGGCGAGGACATCTCGCCCAGATCGTCATCGACGCGAAAACCCTGCTGGGCCTGAGCGCTGATCCAGCACACCTCGGTGACGGGACACCGATCGATGCGGACCTGGCGCGCATCCTCGCCGCCGACGCGACCTGGCAAGCCATCCTGGTCGAACTACGATCCACCGCGATGGCAGCGGCAGGACCGGGAACCGCTGCAACCGAACACGATTCGAGCAGCTGGACCGACGCCGCGATCGCCGGCGAAGGCACTTCAGATCCACATTCGGAGGCGGCACAACAGGCGACAGGCGACGGCACCGACAATGCAGTCCGCGAGAGCCGAGCCGAAGAGCCCGCACCTCCGCAGACAACCGATCCGACCACCGACGACAATTCG
Source organism: Antrihabitans spumae (assembly GCF_043944905.1). Lineage (NCBI taxonomy): Bacteria > Bacillati > Actinomycetota > Actinomycetes > Mycobacteriales > Nocardiaceae > Antrihabitans > Antrihabitans spumae. Next base: position 192,967 of record NZ_JBIMSN010000003.1, on the reverse strand, counting down.
GTCGACCACGAATCAGACTTCCACGACGAGACCGTTCCCGAAACCGCCGACGCTGATCCCGAACCTGTTGACCCCGAACCGGATTCACCACCCACCGAGGTCGAGTACCTGCACTACCTCCGCCGCGGCCGAAAACACCGACCCGGCACCATAGCCCACCCCACGACGACGGCACCGCCCTGCCTGCACCGTGCCCGCAGCGTCGGAAAAGTCATCGACGACATCCTCACCGCCATTGCCGAGGACGCATCCCTACGCCACGGCATCTATCCCGACGGACACGGCGGACACCTCGAACCTCCACCGGGAGCGTTGATCTACCGACCCCGCGCCGAAGTCGCCGAGTTGGTCCGCGCCGCCTACCCGACATGTGTATTCCCGCACTGCACCGTCCCGTCCCGCACATGCGAACTCGACCACCGCGTCCCGTTCAAACACCCCAACCCCACAACGGGTGGCTGGACCATCTTCGACAATCTCCAACCGCTATGTAAAAGGCATCACGACATCAAAACCTGGCAACTGTGGACCTGCACCGCCCTCCCCGGCGGCGCCATCCTCTGGACCAGCCCCACCCACACCCCGCACATCACGCTGCCGGCCCACCACGCCATCGTCGGCGCACCCCAACCCGAACCGCCGAAACCCCCACCACCAACTCCAGCCCCCGTTAGCTACGACGACCCACTCACCGCTTACGAAGCCAACGAACTGCTCTACGAACCCACCTGGTGGGAAACCTTCGCCGACACCGACGCCACCGCAACATTCGCCGACACCGACCCCTACCTCCGAGACCGCTACCGCGAACACCTCGCCATCATCAGCAAACGAGTCGGCGACGGCAAAGCTCCGTGGGAACGAGAACCGGACCCGGCTCCGGCCTAGAACGCGTACGTTTTGCACATGCGCGTACTCGTAACTGGGGCAACTGGGTTCGTCGGCGGCTGGAGTGCGAAGGCCATTGCCGATGCCGGCCATGAGGTCAGATTCCTCGTGCGGAATCCGGTGCGCCTCGGTACGAGCGTCGCGAAGCTCGGCCTCGATCCCGGTGCTTACGCAATCGGAGATATCACCGACGGCGACTCCGTACGAGCAGCGATGGCCGACTGCGACGCGGTCGTCCATTGCGCGGCCCTGGTGGCGATGGATCCCTCGCAAGCCGAGGCGATGCTGACCGCCAACATGGAGGGTGCGCGGAACGTGTTGGGGACGGCCGTCGAACTCGGCCTCGATCCGATCGTGCACGTCGCGAGCATCGCGGCATTGTTCAGCCCCGACCTCGAGACATTCAGCGCCGACCTACCGGTGACGGGCGGAGCAGACGGGTACGGAAAGTCGAAGGCCGCAGTCGAGTTGTACGCACGCGAGCTGCAAGAGAACGGCGCACCTGTCAACATCACCTACCCGGGGATGGTGCTCGGCCCGCCCTCAGGCGACCAGTTCGGCGAAGCCGCGGACGGCGTCGTGGCAGCATGCAAGATGGGAGTAATCCCGGGGCGAAGCGCGGCCTGGACGGTGGTCGACGTACGCGATCTCGCTGCCGTGCATGCGGCACTGCTCGAGCCGGGCAAAGGTCCGCGCCGGTACATGGCGGGTGGACCTCGGTTGACCGTCAACGAAATTGCCGACCTGCTGACCGAAGTCACGGGTAGCACGATTCGCGCCGTGCCGGTACCCGACAGTCTCCTACGTGGCCTCGGGCAACTGATCGACAGCGTGGACCGGTTCCTTCCGTTCGACACACCGATCACCGAAGCCGGGATGCAGTACTACACCCAGATGCCTGCGTCCGACGACGAGCCGAGCAAACGAGAACTCGGCGTCGAGTATCGCGATTCGAAGGAGACGCTGGCCGACACGGTCGCGGGGCTGCGCGAGTTCGGAAGGATATGACCACCGGGCGGAAGCTGTTGCTGTGCAGTGCTATTGGACTCGCTCTCGCAGGCTGCGCCGAACCCGAGTCACCAGCCCCCGACAGTGGCGCCTTCGTCGAGGCGACAACGTTCGTGCCCGCTCCGCCACCGCTGTCGGCGCAGTCGCTCCCCACGCCGCAACAGCTGTCGGCGCTGTTCGATGCTGCACGGAACTACGGAGTCGACGTTGCCGACCGCGTAAAGATGATCGAGGGCAACGACGACGACAACTACCAGGCGGCCCAGAAGTTCGCGACAGGGTCGTCCGGCCAGACCGTCGAGTTCACCTCCGTCACCGATCTTGGAGACGGGTTGATCAGTGCAACGGGCGTCAATCGCAGCGACAACGGATTCGAGTTCGAAGGTTCGATCAATTTCGTTGCCGACGATGGCGTCTGGAAGATCCAGCGAGCTTTGGTGTGCGCGCTCGCCGGTGGATGTTGAACAGAACCGCCCACTTCTCGGCGACGAATACACTGTGTGGAGATGAACGCAACAACCAGACGCCAGTTTCTTACGACCGCAGGTATCGGCTTGGCCACCGCGGCCGTCGGCGGGATAGCGATTGCCGCCATCGTGTCCGACGACACCGGACCACGGGCCGGCGCGGCGCCGAAGAACAGCTCCGAGACCTTCCCCCTGACCTTGACGGACGCGCAGTGGCGTGACCGCCTGACCTCCGAGCAGTACGTCGTGTTGCGCCAGGAGGGGACCGAGCGTCCGTACTCGAGCCCGCTCGACGACGAACATCGCGACGGGACGTTCGCCTGCGCCGGCTGCGACCAGAAATTGTTCGACGCAGCAACCAAATTCGACAGTGGGACCGGTTGGCCGAGCTTCTACCAACCGCTGGCGAACGCGGTCGGTGAACGGACCGACAACTCCTACGGTGTCCGGACCGAGGTCCACTGCGCGAACTGCGGCGGCCACCTCGGCCACGTCTTCGACGACGGACCCGCCCCGACCGGCCTTCGCTATTGCATGAACGGTGTCGCCATGAAATTCGAAGCAGCATGAGATCACTCGTCCTTCGGGTCGTCGCAGCGCTGCTGCTAGGTGCAGCAGCGACCGCCTGCTCGGCACAGTCGTCTCCCGCTCCGACCGCTCAACCCACAATCGCGGTCCCCGCGCCGGCAACCGACGCCGCCCCGACCCCTGCTCGGACCGAAACAGCGGTCTTCGCCGGCGGCTGCTTCTGGGGTGTGCAGGGCGTGTACCAACACGTCAAAGGTGTTATCGACGCCGTTTCCGGTTACACGGGCGGTGCAGAGGACACTGCGAACTACGACCTCGTCACCAGCGGCACGACGGGGCATGCGGAAGCCGTCGAGATCACGTTCGACCCCACCGTCGTGAGTTACGGAACCCTGCTCCAGATCTTCTTCACCGTCGTCGCGGACCCGACCACACTGAACCGCCAGGGTCCCGACCGCGGAACGCAATACCGCACAGAGATATTCGGCACCACACCGCAACAGACCGACATTGCCGACGCCTACATCGAACAACTCACCGACGCAGGCACCTTCCCCGCACCGATCGTGACGAAGGTAAGCGCGCTCGGCACGTTCTATCCGGCCGAGGCCTACCACCAGAACTACCTGGCCGAAAATCCCGACAGCGGCTACATCATCGTCAACGACCAGCCGAAGGTCGACGCCCTCCAAGAGCTGTTCCCCCGCGAATACCTTTCCAGCCCAACGCTCACCGCCGTCGACTGAGCAGTCAGCTGCCGAACGAGAGCGACCGCGTCTCCAATTCCTCGGTCAGTATTCGGATCGCTTTCGGGCCCACGCCGTGGATCTTCAGTAGCTCGGTTGGGGTGATGGTCGTCAACTGGTCGTAGCGGGTGTAGCCGCTGAGCGCGAGCTCGCGACGAGCGGTCTTGCCGAGTCGCTGCGGATACTCCGTCGGTACCGGCGAGTCTTCGGGCATCCCCTACCTCCTCGATGCGTCGATCCGAATTTTAGCGAAGCCTGGCGCAATCGTTCGAGTTTCGTTAGCCTCTCCTAACCTTATGCGACTATCGGAGAAAGAGGTACACGTGTCGATCACGATGCGATCAGGATTGGCGCTGGCGATGTCGGTCGGTGTCACCCTCGCGGTGGCAACAGGATGTTCGAGCGACACCTCGAACTCGAGCGACGAGTCCACCCCGGCCACGGTGTCGCCACTGCCCGGAAATCTGTACAACCAGACCAACTTTGCTGCGAACAACGACAAGTACGAAGCCAAGTACGTATTCCCCGACCTCGTCAACGGCTGGGGCATCGCCATACGGCCCAAGGGTGCCGGCGGACACTTCTGGGTCGGCGCAGGCGGGTATTCGTTCGAGTTCGTCGGCGATGTCAGCAAGAGCCCGGACGAAGCGCTGCGGCCCATCCACCAGGACGGTCTGACGACGGTCTCGGTTCCGAACGCCGACTCCGACTCCTCCGACGCCACCATCGGCAAGACGACCGGCGTCATCTTCAACCCGGCGCCCATCACATCCGACGTGTTCGCGGTACGCGATCAACCCGTCGACGTCGACGGCGTACAGCAACAACTCACCGGGTCGGCGCGCTTCATCTTCGCGACCGACTCGGGCTCGATCTCCGCATGGACCGAACAGACCCCGGACGGCCAGATCGTGCGACGCAACGGTCCAGCCAAGGAGGTGTTCAACGGCAAGGATCAGGGCATGGCATTCTTCGGAATCGCCATCGCACCGGGCAACGGCGAGACGCTTCTGGCCGCTGACTTCGGTGACGATCCGCAGATCCGTCAGTTCGACAAGAACTGGCAGTTGGTCCCGACCCAGGGTTATGCCAACCCGTTTGCCACCGGCGAAGGCGGCAAGGCTAAGCCGGGCGACCCCGCACCGTTCAACGTGACCACGATCGGCGACCGCGTATTCGTGACCTACGCCAAGACGATGGAGCCCGAGGACGCTCCCGGATCAGGCAAATTCGATGCGGGCGAAGAGGATTCGTTCGACAAGGATCAGGAAGCCGAAGCGAAGGACCTACCTGCGAAAGGCAAGGTCGCCGAATTCGACGCATCCGGAAAGCTCGTCCGCGTCATCGAAGACGAGGACCGCCTCAATGCACCGTGGGGCGTCGCGATTGCACCGGAAGGTTTTGGACCGTTGAGCGGCAAGCTCTTGGTCGCCAACTTCGCGGGCGCGGGCCGCATCCTCGCGTTCGACGACAGCACCGGCAAATTCGTCGACTACGTTCGTGACACCGACGGCAATATCCTTGCCATCGAAGGTATCTGGGGGCTGCTCTTCGGCAACGGCGAGAGTCTCGGCGACGCCAACGCCCTGTACTTCACGGCGGGACCGGACGAGGAGAAGGACGGCATCTTCGGAGTCCTTCGAACCAAGGAGTAGCGCGAACGAGGACCTGGTCAACCAGCCAACGTCGAGTGGTCTTCCCACCAGGTGACCAGGTCCTCGCTCGACATCGTCGGGGATTGCGCTTCCATGATGATCTCCTGACCGATGTAGCCCCAATTCAAGAATCGATTGTTGGTGTTGCCGTTCTGACCCGACACGATCTCGCCGCCCTTGCGCCCGGAACTCGTCGTCCAGTCGACCCGAGAGGTCGGTGTCGGGAAAGTCGCTGCGGGGAAGGTCGTTTCGGAGATGCCGTACACCTTCGCCAGCGCAGCGTCGACGGCTGCACTGTCTTTCATCTGGGCCATCAACACCAGCGGATCCGTACCGGTCCCTTCACACTGAATCGCAGCATCCACGTCGTCGAGACCGATGTCGTCGACCGAGATGCAGCTATAATTCGCCAGCGCAGTCGGCAGACGCTTGACCAACGTGCACTGTGCGGACGACAGTTCGTCGCATCGAGCATCCTTCGCCTTCGTTGGTGCGGTGGTCGTCGGCTGCGCGACGACCGACGTGGTCTTGCCGCCTCCTCCGCCGTTGTCCGACTTCGAATTCATCGCTACGAGAACGACACCGGCCGTCACAACAGCGAGCGCCGCGGCTACGGCGGCGCCGATGATCAACGGGCGGCGCGAACGCTGCGGCGGTTTCGTCGGATTCACCGGCGGCGGCGGGACCGGTTGCGCACGCACCATCGGCGAGGTCGCGGTGACGAAGCTGGGATCGATTGCGCGTGCAGCGTCGTTGGCCAGTTCGCGGCACGAGTTGTACCGTCCGGCAGGGTTTTTCGAGAGCGCTCGCGCGATCACCGCATCGATTGCCGGTGGCAGCGCAGGCATCCGTTCGGTCGCGCGTGGCGGCGGTGCGGTCATGTGCGCGTTGATCATTGCCAGCATGTTGGGTCGCTGGAACGGCTTGGAACCGGTCAGCATTTCGAAGAGGGTGCAGCCGAGGGCATAGACGTCGGCGCGGTGGTCGATGTCGCCGCCTTCGAGCTGCTCCGGCGGGGCGTATGCCAAGGTCGCAACGATGTCGCCGCTGACCGTGAAGTGCTGGGTTTCGTTCACCGTTCGCGCGATGCCGAAATCGGTGATCAGGGCCTGCTCGCCACTCGGTTCTTCCGGCGCCGACCGAACCAGAATGTTGGCCGGCTTCACATCGCGATGCAGCAGACCATGACGATGCGCGTAATCGAGACCACGTGCGGCATCGGAGACGATCGCGATCGTCCGCTGTGGCGTCAGAACCTGCGGACCGGCTTTGATAAGTTCCGCGACGTCGGTTCCCTCGATGTACTGCATCGCGATCCACAGTTGGTTGTCGGTGACGCCACGGTCGTAGACGGAGACGATGTTCGCGTGGCTCAACCCGCCGGCGATGTCGGCCTCACGTTCGAACCGCGCACGGAACTCCGCAGTCTGCGCGAGTTCGCCGCTCAAGAACTTGAGAGCATCGTTACGTGGCAGACGAGGGTGGCGCGCGAGGTACACCGTGCCCATACCGCCGGCACCGAGCAATCGCAGTATTCGGTACCCAGCAAAGACCGATCCGATTTCGAGCGCCATTGCGCGAGAATATCTCAGGCGACGCCTTCGACGACCAGTTCGCAGCGCACACCGAGCAGACGGACCGGACGGGTCAGCTCGAATCGCTCGAGAACCTGGAGGGCCGCCGCCGCGACGACGGCCGCGTCGACGGTCGGCGCAGGCAACTTCATGATCTTCGTCCGCGTGTAGAACGACGCCGTCCGGACGGTGACGGCGACGCGCGCCACACTGCGTTGCAACTCGACGACCTGAGCGGTGACGTACTCGGCCAATGCGGCGACCTCGGCTCGAACGCGGTCGGGATCGGTGAGATCTTCGGCAAAGGTGTGGGACCGGCTGAGCGAGCGGGGATCACGCGGAACTGTGGTGATCTGGGTATCGCCGATACCGCGGCCCATCAGCCACAGCCAGGGACCGGTAGTCGGACCGAACGCTTCAGCAAGGACATCGGGGTTCGTGTGTGCCAACTCGGCGACCGTTCCGATGCCGAGTTCGCTCAGCCGGCCTGCAGTTCGGCGGCCTATCCCCCACAGTGCGTCGGTCCGCCGGTCGGCCATCGTCGTCATCCAGTTTGCCGCGGTAAGTTTGTACACCCCACCGGTTTGGCGAAACCGGTCGCCATCTTGGCGGTGAGTTTGTTGTCGCCGATTCCAACGGAGCAGGACAAACCGAGTTGCGTCGTCAAGGCACCGCGAATCGAATGCGCAAGCTCTTCCGGTTCGGCTGTCGTCGCGCCGAGAAACGACTCGTCCCAACCCCACACCTCGAGCTGCACCGGAAACGTACGCAACACTTCGACAATCTCCGCGGACGCAGCTTCGTAGGCGGGCGAATCCTGCGCGAGGAAGACTGCGGTCGGGCATTTGCGCAGCGCCGCACGCAACGGCATACCCGCATGCACCCCGAAAGCGCGAGCTTCGTACGACGCGCAGGTAACCACCTGGCGTGACTGTGTCGGATCGCCCGAGCCGCCGACGATCACGGGGACGTCGCGCAGTTCGGGTCGTCGCCGCTTCTCGACTGCAGCCAGAAACTGGTCGAGGTCGACGTGCAGAATCCAATCGTTCACACGTCTCCTAAGTTGTGCCGAGTCGCGTCGCGCGCCCTCTGAGGTAACGCTGCTCGGGTGTGCTCGTCGTACCTCGCGCCGCTCGACGATAGTGCTCGACCGCCACCTCGAGGTCTCCTGCCAGCTCGTACAGATGCGCACGCACCGCATCGACGCGATGAGAATCGGCAACGCGCTCATCGGTTGCGATCTCCTCGACCAGGTCGAGCGCCTCCTGCGGCCCCCTGACCATCGCGACCGCAACCGCACGGTTGAGTCGGACCATCGGGTTGTCCGTCGTGCGTTCCAGCAACAGGTACAGACCCAGGATCTGGACCCAGTCGGTGTCCTCCGCCGTCGGCGCCTCGTCGTGTACCGCGGCGATCGCGGCCTGAAGTTGATACGGGCCAAGTGGTTTACGTGACATCGCGGCTGTCACAAGCGCGACACCCTCGTCGATCGCCGCGCGGTCCCAGAGGTGACGGTTCTGTTCGCCCATGGGCACAAGGGCACCGTTGACATCCGCACGAGCCCGTCTCCGCGCGTCGGTCAGCAACATCAACGCCAACAGGCCTGCGACCTCACCGTCCTCGGGCATAGTCGCGTGCAGCATCCTCGTGAGCCTGATGGCTTCGCCGGATAGTTCAATACGAAGCAGTTCGGCGCCCGACGTCGTCGAGTAGCCCTCGTTGAAGATCAGATAGAGGACCTGCAGTACCGCGTCGAGACGCTCGGCGCGTTCCTGGGCTGGAGGCATCCGGAACGGCACACCGGACCGTTTCACAGTCTGTTTCGCTCGGCTGATCCGTTGACCCATCGTCGCGTCGGGCACCAAAAGAGCGCGAGCGATCTCCCCCGTCGTCAAGCCGCCGACCGCGCGAAGTGTCAGCGCAACCTGTGACGCCTGCGTCAGCGCCGGATGGCAACACATGAACAGCAAGATCAACGAATCATCTTGATCAACAACACTTTCCACAGTTGCCGGCCCTATGGGCACCGCCAGCGCCTCGGCGTCCTCGCGGTCCCGCCGCGCCTGGTCGGCACGCAGCAGGTCGATCATCTTGCGCGACGCGACCCGAATCAGCCACGGCCGCGGATCGATCGGCGTCCCGTCCCGCGGCCACTGCTGTGCCGCGACGATGAGGGCCTCCTGCACAGCATCCTCGGCAACGTCGAAGTGACCGTATCTCCGCACGAGTGCACCAAGGACCTGCGGCGCCAGTTCGCGCAGCAGGTCCTCGAAAGCTCTTGTCACGGCCGATCTACACGTCTGCTGCCGGCGGTCCAGACATGATCGGTCGAATTTCGATCGAGTCTCCGACCGCGTCGGCGATCCGGCCGGCAATCTCGAGTACACGGTCGTAGCTGGCGCAATCGACGATGCCGAAACTTGCCAGCACCTCTTTGACTTCGGCATACGGACCGTCACTGGCGACCGGCCCACCAGCCCCCTTGCGGACCGTTCTGGTGAGCGACGGATCGGCAAGTCCTTCCGTCGAGACCATCTCGCCGGTCTCCGTCAGTTCCTTGCCGAGGTCTTCGTAGAACTTGCAGGTCGCGACGAACTCGGGGCTCGTCACGTCGACGTCGTCCCACGCGTCCTTGTCGGTGTAGGCCAGCATCAGATACTTCATGTCATGAGCTCCTTCGGTCGCGGGGCACGTGTCGAGCCCCGTCTAGGAGATACCTCGGAGCTAGGACTCGAGTTTCGACATCGAAGTCTAATTTCCGTCGTTGTTCGGATTTCCTCGTCGGTCCGGTACCTGGAAGTCGTAGGTATCGGGGTTGGCCGCCGCCCACAGCTTCGCCCCCAGTTCGCTGATCCGAAGTGTATGTCGCACATGCTTTTCGGACTTGAACTTCAACTTCTTGGCGAACGTTCCCTTGGCTTCGGCAGCGGCGAATTCGTCGGCTGACTCGATCTCGTCGTACGTCTCCAAAATTTCGTACTGTTCACGCAGCGCATCCTCCGCGGGACCGATTTCGACGAGATTCAGCGACTCGAGGGGCTCGATGTATTGACTGACCGCGTCGGGCAGCCTGACCCCGGCGTCGGTTCCGATCGTCGAGGCGTTCCTGTACACGGTGTGATCCACCGAACCGGGCGACCCGACACCGACATGAATGATCGGGCTGATTCGCCCGTCGGACAGTGCGTTGATGATGCGGACCTCGTCGGGAACGAGTTGCGTAAGCAATCGTTTGAAGTTGGCTTCCTCTGCCTGGCGGGGACTCTGCCGGACGGAACGATCGAGCATCTCGTGCACCATCGACCGTACGGAGGTCCGCGGATCGGGCGGCGCAGTGAAGTCTTCGTCGATGCGCCCAGCGTCACCTGGATACAGCGTCGACTCGGCATGCTCCGAATTCTCGTCGACTCCGAGCAATTGACGTAGCACCGCTTCTGTCAGCACAATCGGGCGTCGCAGCACGCCGCCGGGCACAATCCGGCCGAGAACGCCGAGGCTTTCGATAGGAATGTTGCGCAGTCGCCGTGGCACACGGTCCAGCCGACCGAACAAACCTTGCGTGGCAGAGACGAGCGGCACCGGCTGCATTTCGTGGGGGCCGGACGTTGGTTCGGGCATCTGCTACCTCTCCCTCACTTCGCGAACTGATGGATGACGACGTCCTGTGCGACACCTGCGAACGCGCCGAGCACAGCGCCGGTCGCGATCAGGATCCATTCGTCCTGTTGGAAGGCTGGGCGGAGGACACCCTCGAATTCTTCGGGCGGCAACTCCTTGAGTCGCTCGGCGAGCAGATTGGCGACGTCGAGGGTCTCCTCGATGTAGCCCTCCGCGTTTTCCATCGTCCTCGGCAGGCTCTTCATCACTCGCTCCGCCATCAGAGTCTTGGTCTTGTCGAGATTGTCGGCACCGATCACCGCCTTGACTGCAGGAGCTGCGACACCGAGTTCTTCTTCGACCATCCGCCCGATATGGCGACGAATGATGAGGTAGAAGCGATCGGAACGCGGGCCCTCCAGCATCGACTCGAGTATTGCGTGCGGCGTGAGTACCTTTTCCGCGATCAACGCAGACAGTTCGTCGGCAACCTCGTCCTGATATTTGAGGAACAGTCCTTGCCATTCGAAGATGCCCAGGTACTTCTTCGGGCGCTTCGGGCTGAACAGCAACACCTTGATACAGAATGCGTCGGTCGCCCACCCGTTGATTGCACCCATGATCGGATTGATCAGTGGCGATTTCAGCCACAGGTATGCAGTCAGCTGTATCAGACCGATGCAGAAACCTGCTCCCAGACCGAAGCGTCTGATGAATGCCCACTCGCGTTTACCCGCCTGGCGGAACACACGCTGCAGGATCTCCTTGTCGTACACAAGGGTTCGGGTCGCGAGCGATTTGAGATCCAACACCTCTTCGACGTTGGCCTCGACGTCGTCCATGATCTGCTTCATGGCGTCGGGGCCACGCTCACGCATGCGCTGGATCAACTTGTCCTTGACGAAACCTGGTGTGTTCGCCCAGATTTCCGGCTGCATTGTCGAGGCGACCTCTTGAGTTATCGCGTCCATCGAGGTGAGCAGCGGCTCCCGAATTTCTTCGAGCAGCTGCTTCTGATCGAGTCGGGCCCACACGTCGGCAGGGGTGAGGAGTTCACCGACGATCTTGTTGGTCGCGACGCTCGCCATGTGCGCGGCACGCAGCGGGATGATGCCCTGCCACCCGATGGGCAACGGTCCTACCTTGAATCCTTTGAAATCGATCGGCTTGAACATCATCTCGATGGCGACGATCTTCGTGACCCACCCGATGAGCGCGGCCAAGACAACGACGGACGAGTAGGCGATCCAGTGGTCGGTGAACTCGGTCAGCATGGCGAACCGTGGCATCCTTTCGGCGAATCCCCAATCGAAACCCTCAGTCGCAACAAAAATGTGGCGCAGACCACCGAATGCCCTGGATGTGACGGGACGAAACATGCAACAGGAGCAGGGACGTAGCTTTAACCGCGACGAGCCGTTACAGTAACTTTAGCGATGCTGTCAGCTAGCACCTTGACAGCACTTCCTACGCACGGCGCAACGAGGCTCCGTGCATTGGCGATGAGGAGCTTTGATGTCACTCTCGATTGCAGCGCCGACAGATGAGCAGCGCGGCGACACCTACGCGGAATCCTTGAAGGCACTGTCCGAAGGATCGGTCCAAAAGCACTTCGATCCTTACGTCGACATCGATTGGGATTCTCCCGAATTCGCTGTGACCCCGAACGACCGACGGTGGATCCTTCCCGAGCACGGCGACCCACTCGGCGCTCACCCCTGGTACCAGGCCTTGCCGATCGAGAAGAAGATCGAAATCGGCATGTGGCGACAAGCCAACGTCGCGAAGGTCGGTCTGCAGTTCGAGACGGTGCTCATCGGCGGTCTGATGCAGCACGTCTTCAAGCAGCCGAACGGATCTGCCGAATTCCGCTACTGCACACACGAAGTCATCGAAGAGTGCAACCACACCCTGATGTTCCAGGAGATGGTCAACCGGATCGGTGTCGACGTTCCCGGCGCTCGTCCAGGCATCAAATGGCTGGCTCCGATCGTTCCGATTGCCGGCACGATTCTTCCCGAGATCTTTTTCGTCGGCATCCTCGCCGGTGAAGAGCCGATCGACCACATTCAGAAGGCCATCCTGCGTTCGGGCGAAGAAATTCATCCGATCATGGCCGGCGTCATGCGGATTCACGTTGCCGAAGAAGCTCGACACATCTCGTTCGCGCACCAGTTCCTGAGTCACCATGTGCCGCAGATGAGCACAGTCGGTCGCTTCGGGCTATCCCTTGCCTTCCCGGTCATCATGCGCGTCCTGTGCGACTCCATCGCCGTACCGCCGCCGTCGTTCTGGAAGACGTTCGACATTCCGGCATCGGTCAAGAAGGACCTGTTCTGGGACACACCTTCCTCGCGTCAGACTCTGCAGGACTACTTCGCCGACGTTCGGATGCTCGCCGAGGACATCGGCTTGATGAACCCCGTCTCGCGTGCCATCTGGAAGATCTGCAAGATCGATGGTCGTCCGTCGCGCTACCGCAGCGAGCCGAGCCGCGTGCCGGTTCGCGCGTCGGCGTAGAAAGGCCGACGATATGCCTCACGTCGTCACTCAATCCTGTTGTAGCGACGCGTCGTGCGTATACGCATGCCCCGTCAACTGCATCCATCCGACGCCGGACGAGCCCGACTTTCTGACAGCGGAGATGCTGCACATCGACCCGGCTGCATGCGTCGACTGCGGTGCCTGCGTGTCGGCCTGCCCGGTCGATGCCATCGTGCCGCACTCGAAACTGGCTGATGCACAACAGGATTACCTGCAGATCAACGCTGAGTTCTACAAGGAGCCACGGCCTCGGCCACTGCTTGCTCCGGTGATCGCAGCAGCCTCGGTCGACCAGAGCCGCGAACCGCTGCGAGTCGCGATCATCGGCTCGGGTCCGGCAGCGATGTATGCGGCCGACGAGTTGTTGACGCAGCCCGATGTGCAGGTCAACGTCTTCGATCGGTTGCCGACTCCGCACGGTCTCGTTCGCGCGGGCGTCGCACCCGATCATCAGAAGACCAAGCAGGTGACTCGCTTGTTCGACACAATCGCCGACCAGGACGGGTTCGAGTACTACCTCAACGTCGAGATCGGCAAGCACCTGTCGCACGAGGATCTGCTCGAGCATCATCACGCGGTCCTCTACGCCGTCGGTGCGTCGTCGGATCGGCGCCTCGACATCCCTGGCGACGATCTTGCCGGCTGCGGATCCGCGACCGACTTCGTCGCCTGGTACAACGGTCACCCTGATCATGCGCACAGGACCTACGACCTGTCGCACCGTCACGCCATCATCATCGGCAACGGCAATGTCGCGCTGGATGTCGCACGAATTCTGACATCCGATCCAGACCACCTCGCAACGACAGACATCGCACAACACGCTCTGGAGGCGTTGCGGCACAGTCGTATCGAAGAAGTTGTGATCGTCGGGCGTCGTGGTCCCGCGCAGTCTGCGTTCACCGTTCCCGAGTTCTCCGGTCTGCTTGCGACTCCCGATATGGATGTCCTCCTCGAGGACTCCGACCTTTCGCTCGACGAGGTCACCGTTGCCCGCGAGTCCGATGGGACCTTGGAACATTCGGTCACCCAGAAGCTCGCGATGTTGCGCGAGGTTCCGAGTCAGGGTGCCGGTCGTAAGCGAATCACGTTGCGGTACTTGTCCACCCCGACGCGGATCGTCGGCGACGAACGTGTGGTCGGTGTCGAGTTCGTCCGCAACGCACTGGTCGTGAGCAAGGACGGCACAGTGCGGACGCACGCGACCGACGCGACGGACACCGTCGAGGCCGGTCTGGTTTTGACGTCGATCGGCTACCGCGGCGTTCCGATCGCGGGAGTTCCGTTCGACGACGTGAAGGGCGTCATCCCCAACACCGACGGACGTGTTCGCGACGGTAGCGACGGTCCGATCTCGACGGGGGCCTACGTCGCGGGCTGGATCAAACGCGGGCCGAGCGGGTTCATCGGCACCAACAAGTCGTGCGCGCAAGAGACGGTCAACGCGCTGGTCGACGACTTCAATTCGGGCCTATTGGCGCAACCGACGTTGCCCGCATCCGCATTGAAGCGGTTGGTGCGCGCGCGTCGACCCGAGTTGGTCGACCGGGCAGGCTGGCACGCTATCGATCGTGTCGAGCTGCAGCGCGGCGCAGAACAGAACCGCGTCCGAGCCAAGATCACCGACCGCGACGACATGGCCGATGTGGTCGCGAAAGCACAGCCGCGCAAGCGACTTCCGCTCGCTGTAGTTCGGCGGATGAGAGGTTCGACCACCTTGGTATAACTCAGCGCGGGGTGAGGCGAGCCGCAGCGCGGACCTCTCCCGCGACGACGAACCAGAGGTCGACAGCATCGTCGGACGTTAGGGTGTGAATGCGAACGTCTTCGCCGAGGGTGATCGGTTTCTTGTACTCAACGATCGCGCGGTACGGACCGTCGATGATTGCCGCCGAGTCTGCAAGCACTTCGTGGACACCGTGCCAGTAGACGGTGTTGTTCACGTGTCGAAAATGGTCGACGTCGGTGCGGCGCAACGGAAAATCGAGTGTTGCCTCGTCGGTTGCAGGCTCGGTGAGCCACGGCTTCCAGCGCAGTCTGTGTTCGTCGGTGGTTGTCGCCATCATGGCCATGAACCTGTCAGTGAGCCTGGCCGGGCCGCCTGTTTCCTTGTTCATGTTGATCCAGAACGCCTCGGTTTCGATCCGCCCGCCGTTCGCACCCTCCAACTGAACGCGCATCGCGCACCACCGCGTCGACAAGCCCGCGCACCAGCGCCGGAACGTGATGACGTCGGGCCAGACGATCGGTTCGTGAACGTCGATCACGGTGCGTTGCACGATCCAGTGCGGCTGATCGTCGGTCGCATCGGCATCGTCGAGATGCTCGGCGCCGACCTCCTGAATGTAGCGTGCGACGCCGTCGACCCGCAGGCGGTACTCCTCGTCCATATCCGGAGTGCCGAGCCGCCACGACGTCTTGTAGACGTAGCCTGTGTCGGGCAGCGGGGCGAGCTCGGCGTCGATGGTCATGGAAGACGAAGGTACCCGGTACTACGTCGGGCTCATCCCCCGGTGAATGCCGGCAGAGGTTCACTGCCGTCACGGGGAGCTCGAGTCACCGCGGCATCGGTGGCGGGCGACCGACTCACACCACCCATTTTGCGCATCCAGTGCGGCAGCGATGTAGGTATCTTCGAAGCCAACGTCGGCGAGGTGACAGAAGCAGGTCTACGAACTCGCGTGCACCCGCCTGGGCGTCACAGCCGCTGAGGTCGTGTTCGTCGACGACGCCGACATCGCGATCGCAGGCGCCGAGGCCGTCGGGATGATCACGATCAAGCACGTGTCCAACGCCGAGACCATCGCGGCGTTGGACACGCTGCTTTCAGAGTGACCGCGAGATGATTTCCTTCATGATCTCGTTGGTCCCTGCGTAGATCTTCTGCACACGGTTGTCCGCCCACATCCGGGCGATCGGGTACTCGGTCATGTAGCCGTACCCACCGTGCAACTGCAGGCATTCGTCGAGCGCGACCATCGCCCGGTCGGACGTCCACCACTTGGCCATTGCAACGGTCGGGATATCGAGCTGGCCCTGCAGGTGTTTGACGATGCAATCGTCGAGAAACACTCTGGCGATGCGGGTTTCGGTTGCGACCTCGGCGAGCTTGAACTTCGTGTTCTGGAAATTGAAGATCGGCTTGCCGAACGCGTGGCGTTCCTTCGTGTACTTGATCGTGAACTCGAGTGCGTTCTCCATCGCCGCGGTCGACCCGACCGCGATGATCAGCCGTTCCTGCGGCAGCTGCATCATCAGCTGGAAAAAGCCTTGGCCCTCTTGGGTTCCCAGCAGGTTCGAGGTCGGCACCCGGACGTCTTCGAAGAAGAGTTCGGACGTGTCCTGCCCCTTCTGCCCGACCTTGTCGAGCACCCGTCCACGGCGGAAGCCGTCACGATCGGCTTCGACCAACACCAGCGAGATACCGTTCGCCCCTTCGGACGTATCGGTCTTGACCACGACGATGATCAGATCCGCTTGGGCGCCGTTGGTGATGAAGGTCTTCGAGCCGTTGATGACGTACTCGTCGCCTTCGCGTACGGCCTTCGCCTTGACGGCCTGCAGGTCGGATCCGGTGCCTGGCTCGGTCATCGCGATCGCACCGACCACCTGCCCGCTCGCCATCTTGGGCAACCATTCCCGCTTCTGCTCGTCGGTGCCGTACGCGTTGAGGTAGTGGGCGATGATGCCACTGTGCACCGCCTGTCCCCATGCCGTGTCACCGATCCGCGCCTGCTCTTCGATGAGCACCGCCTCGTGCGCAAAAGTGCCTCCCCCGCCACCGAATTCCTCCGGAATCGACATGCAGAGCAGACCGAGCTCGCCGGCTTTGTTCCACAGGTCGCGGTCGACATGATGCTGGTCGATGTACTTCTCGATGTTCGGCTTGATCTGCTTCTCACAGAACGAGCGCGCCAGCGCGCGCAGGTCCTCGAGATCATCGTCCAGCCAAGCGGAGCGTTTGGTTGTCGTCATCAGATCGATCCTTCCGATCGGAACTGTGCAATCGATGCTGCCTCATAGCCGAGTTCGGCGAGCACCGTTTCGGTATCGGAGCCAGCATCGCTGCCGGGTTGCGGTACCGGCGCGGGCGTTCTACTGAAGCGCGGTGCCGGCGGAGGTTGCCGGATGCCACCGACCTCGACGAACGTGCCGCGGGCCTGGTTGTGCGGATGCTCGTGGGCCTCCCATGGCGAAAGAACCGGCGAGACACAGGCATCCGATGCTGCGAAGACGTCGGTCCACTCGTCGCGTGTTTTCGTGGCGAAGACCTCGCCGATCCGCTTCTTCGCAACGTCGGCCTGATCGAGGTCGAACTGCATCGGCAGGTCGTCGTTGCTCAGGCCGAGCAGACCGAGGAACTCCGCGTAGAAGTGTGGCTCGACGCACCCCACGGCGACATACTGCCCATCCGAGCATTCGTAGGTGTCGTAGAACGCGCGGCCGGTATCCAGCAGGTTGCCGCCACGTCCCTCGTCCCACAGACCGGACGCGTGCATGCCGTGCACAAATGCCGTCAGCAACGCTGCCCCGTCGACCATCGAGGCGTCGATGACCTGCCCGAGACCCGACGTCGTCCGCTCGTGCAATGCGGCGAGCACACCCATCGCGAGCATCAGGCCACCACCACCGAAGTCTCCCAACAGATTCAACGGCGGGACGGGGCGTTGGCGCTTGTGCCCGATAGGTTCGAGCGCACCCGCGATGGCGATGTAGTTGATGTCGTGACCGGCAGTACTTGCCAGCGGACCGTCCTGACCCCAGCCGGTCATCCGGCCGTAGATCAGGCGCGGATTTCGGGCTTGCAGGTCGTCGGGACCGATACCGATTCGCTCGGCAACACCTGGCCGGAAGCCTTCGACGAAGATGTCCGCAGTGTCGGCCAGTTTCCTGACGATCTCGCGTCCTGCATCGGTCTTCATGTCGACGGCAATCGAGCGGCGGCCCCGGGTCGAGTACCCCGGACGGTGCCAGCAGACCCTGACCGCCGTCACCCGCTCGCTCGACGCGGATCACCTCAGCGCCGAGGTCGGCCAAGATCATGCAGGCAAAGGGCGCAGGCGCGAGACTGGCAATCTCGATCACCCGCAGACCCTGCAGCGGACCGGTGCCACTCATGCCGGATCACGCGGCAGGCCGAGCATGCGCTCGCCGATCACGTTGAGCTGCACCTCGGTCGTTCCGCCGTAGATGGTGGTCGCCCGACCGGCGAGGAGTTGCTCCATTGCCTTGTCGCTCGGCTCACCGGGGACCGCGACCACGCCGGCAGGTCCGAGTTCGTCGACGACGAACTCCGAAATAGCCTGCCCGAGCGCCATACCGAGCAACTTCCCGACACTCGACGTTGTACTGACGTCGCTACCTGAAAGTTGTTTCAGGACAACGCGAGCGCCGATGACGTCGAGTGCGTGACTCTGCGCGACCAGTTCGCCGATCCGGTAGTGACTCACCGGCGACAGCGTGCGCCCCTTCGCGAACCGCAACAGGTCCGCGTCGGTCGCATAGGCTTCCATCTTCTGGCTCAACGCAACTCGCTCGCCCGCAAGCGTTGTCCGCGCCACGTGCCAGCCCGCGTTCACCTCACCGACAACATGCTCGTCCGGGATGAAGACGTCGTCGAGGAACACTTCGTTCAAGAGTGCCGAACCTGTCAACTCGCGAAGCGGTCGGACCGTGACGCCCGGTGTCGACATGTCGAGGACGAAGTAGGTGATGCCTTCGTGTTTCGGGCGAGCCGGATCGGTACGCGCGATCAACATCGCCCATTCGGAGAACTGCGCAACCGACGTCCAGATCTTCTGGCCGTTGATCTTCCAGCCACCGTCGACCTTCTCGGCTTTGGTCGTCAAGGACGCGAGATCAGATCCCGCACCCGGCTCGCTGAACAGCTGGCACCACACGACATCACCACGCAGGGTCGGTACTGCGAGCTCCTGCTTCTGCTTCTCGGTGCCGTGCGCAACCACAGCGTGAACCGCCCAGCCGCCCATCAGCAACTGCGGCATCGCGATGCCGGCGGTCTTGATCTCCTGTGCGATCACGATCTGCTCGAGCGGAGTTGCGCTGCGTCCGTAGGGCTTCGGCAGATGCGGCTGCACCCAGCCGCCATCGCCGAGTGCGATGAGCTGGTCGTCCTCATCCAATCCGATCAGGGGTGCCAGCTCCTCACGAACCTGCGCTCTGATCGTCTCGGCCTCCGCGGGGAGTTCGAGTTCGGATGCGCGGAGCACGCCGGCAAGCGCCTGCTCGGCCACGCGGTTGGCCCTGACCTCGCCCGACCCGAGCGCACCACGGATGGCGAGCGCACGCCGGTAGTAGAGATGGGCATCGTGTTCCCACGTGAATCCGATGCCGCCGTGCACCTGAATGCAATCCTGCGCACATACGACGGCAGCGTCGGCGACGATCACGGCGGCGATCTCCGCCGCGAAATCGGCTGTGCTCTCGTCCTTGTCGAGAGCCGACGCCGCATCCCACAGCACGGCGCGGGCTTGCTCGAGAGCGATGCCCATCTGCGCGCACTTGTGTTTGACACCTTGGAACTGACCGATCGGACGGCCGAATTGCACACGCGTCTTGGCGTATTCGGCGGCGGTCGACACACACCACGACATCAGTCCGATTGCCTCGGCCCCGAGGACGACAGCCGCGATCGACCGGATCCGCCGCTCGTCGAGTGCCTCGAGAACGCGGTCGGCACCGATGTGAACATCGGCCGCTTCGATTCGAGCCGAGCCCCGCAGGACGTCGATGCTGTCCTGCGAACGAACCTGAAGGTCGGCGTGATCGAGGACGACCCACCTGATGTCGTCGCCGATCGTGGCAGGCACAAGCACGACGTCCGCATGTTCGCCGCCGAGAACGGCATCGGCGACGCCGGTGATCCGGTAGCCGCCCGCATTGTCGGGCACCGCATCGAGTGGAGGTCCGAGAGCGACTGCACCAGTGGCCGATCCGTCGACAAGGCCGGGAAGCACCTCGATGCCGATCTTCGAGTCGGTTCCTGCCAGCACCGCACTGGCCAGCACGGTCGGAACGACAGGTCCAGGAGCTATGGTGCGACCGAGAGCCTCGAGCGCTACCGCGAGGGTGATCAGTCCGGCACCCTGGCCGCCGTTGCCTTCGGGTACGTGCAGCCCGAGGAGATCCTGGGCTTGGAGTCCGTGCCAGTAGTGCGGGAACTTATCCTCGACAGGTGAGTCGACAGCGGCACGCACGTGCTCGGCTGTGATCGTCCGTTCAGCGAAGGATAGGACCGAATCAGCAAGTGCCCGATGCTCTTCGGTGAGCCCGAGCCCGAGCTCGTAGGTGTTCTTGGCCATCGTTACGCTCCTGCGCCCAATTTGTCGGCAATCTCGGAAACGGTCCACGGACCGTCGGTTTCGATGGTCTTGACGTCGTGCCACCCGGCAAGCTCGGAGATGCCGCCCCCCTGGACGGCGAAGACCTTGCCGGTCAGCTTGCAGTCCGTGCTGGCCAGGTAGGCAACGAGCGGCGAGATGTTGGACGGGTCGAAGGGATCGAACTCGCCTTCGGGAATCTCGGCGGCAAAGAGTGCACTCATCCCGGGCGTTGCCAGGGTGAGGCGGGTCCGTGCGATCGGGGCGATGGCGTTGACTCGCACGCCGTATCGCTCCAATTCGTCGGCTGCGACAAGCGTCAACGCGGCGATGCCTGCCTTGGCGGCACCGTAGTTGCCCTGCCCTGCATTGGGCTTAAATGTCCCTGACGCCGACGCGGTATTGATGACCGCAGCGTCGATAGCGACACCCGCCTTACTCTGCGCCTTCCAGTACGCGGCAGCATGATGCAGCGTGGCGGCGTGACCTTTGAGGTGGACGGCGATCACAGCGTCCCACTGGCTCTCGGTGATTCCCGCAATGAACGCGTCGCGGAGAATGCCTGCGTTGTTGACCAGCACATCGAGGCGACCGAACTCGCTGATCGACTGCGCGACAAGCCCTTCCGCACCATCCCAGGTCGCGACGTTGTCAGTGTTGGCGACAGCTTTGCCGCCCGCCGCGATGATCTCGTCGACAACCTGCTGCGCGGGGTCGACATCGGATCCGGAGCCGTCGTTGGCGCCACCGAGGTCGTTGACAACGACGCCCGCCCCTTCACGGGCAAAGAGCAGTGCGTGCTCACGGCCGATGCCGCGTCCGGCGCCGGTGACGATGGCCACGCGGCCGTCAAGAATTCCCATTATCGAGTCCAACTCCTACTTGTCTGCGATGACGGCGAGGCCGTCCTTGATGACGACTTCGTCGCCGACTGTTGTTTCGAATGCGTACGTCGCGTCAGGTCCAGAGGATTCTCGCGCCTGCCAGAACGTCGTTGCGATGTCCTGTTCGGGGAGAACAGGTTTCGCGAAGCGGACCGCCAGTCGCCGCAACCGCGTGACGTCGCCGTCGGCAAGTTCGGTCAGCGCAGCCCACGAGGCGAAGGCCATCGTGCACAAGCCGTGATTGATGATGCCGGGTAGCCCCGACATCCGAGCGATCTCGTCGTCGAGATGAATCGGCATGGGATCGCCCGATGCAGGCGAGTACCGGAACGTCTGGTCCTTGTCGATGTGTTGCTCTACTCGGGCGACGGAAGCCTGTGACCGTAGCGCATCGTCGAAACGATGAGCAGGAGCCGGTTCACCGACACTGCGGCCCGCATCGACCTTGCGGAAGAACGCCGTCATCCACTGCTCGTTTACCAGTTCACCTTTGTCCGTGCGGGTTTCCACGTAGACCACGACGGTCGAGCCGTTGTCGCGTCCCTCGAAACCGATCGGCTTCGACCGCACGACGAGGTTGTCGCCCGGATAGATCGGCCGATGGAAATGGAAGTCCTGCTCGCCGTGCACGAGCTTCATCAGCAACTCGACAGGCGCGACCGACAATGCGGCCGGCGCCATAGAGAAGAAGACGGGAACGATCGCGAACACCGGCGGAGCGACCTCACCGTTGCGGTGAGCTTCGATGGGATCGTTTGTTGCGGCGGCATATTCGGCGATCCGCTCAGCAGTGACCTCGAAACGTTCTTCGTCGGTCCACTCGCCGAGGCCGGAGTCGTCGAACTCTACGGTCGCTGCGGTCGATGCAGTGCTCACTGGATCAGCCCACCAATTCGGCGAACTTCTCCAGCGACTTCTCGAGATCTGCCTTCGCGTTCTTCGCGACCGCCTTGCCGATCGGTCCGACGATCATCGCGCCGGTGAAGCTCGCGTCGACCGTGGCGATCGACCCGGCGCCATCGGACTGTACGGACAGTACGAATTCGATTGTCACACCAGCCATTCCGGTACCGGTGATCTTGACGAGCTTCGGCACCTCGACCTCGGCTACGGTCCACTCGATCTTGTTCGCCATACCCATCACCGCAACGACCTCGGTGAACTTGGAGCCGAGCGTGATTTCGGTCGGGAGGTCACTGCGCCAGCCCTGGTGAATGGTGAGCCACTCCTCCCAGCGAGCAAGGTCGGACAGTGCGTCCCAAGTCTTTTCGGGTGCGCCGGGAAGGTTTGCGGAGACGGAAACGGATGCCATTGGTAGAACTCCTTGTTTGCGCGGGGGAATCGGATTGTTGGGGTCAGCGTTCGGCCGGGCGGTACGCGGTCACGACGACCGCTCCGCCGAGCCCGATATTGTGTTGCAGCGCAACCTTTGCGCCGTCGACCTGACGCTTGTCAGCGGTGCCACGCAACTGCCAGGTCAGCTCGCTGCATTGCGCAAGACCGGTCGCGCCGAGGGGGTGCCCCTTCGAGATGAGACCGCCGGACGGGTTGACGACCCAGCGGCCACCGTAGGTGGTGTCGTCGCTGTCGACGAGCTTGCCGCCGTCACCCTCCGGGCACAGGCCGAGGGCTTCGTAGGTCAACAGTTCGTTGGTGGAGAAGCAGTCGTGCAGTTCGATGACGTCCACATCGGCCGCAGTGATACCCGCCTGCTCGTACACCTTCGCCGCCGCGGTCCGCGTCATATCCGCACCGACGAGGGTGATGGCGCTCTTGTCGTCGAACGTGGTCTGCAGGTCGGTAACCATTGCCTGGCCGACGATTTCGACCGCTTGCCGTGCAAGCCCGTGCTTCTCTACGAAGGCCTCGCTAGCGATGATCGCGGCGCCTGAACCGTCGGAGGTAGGCGAGCATTGCAGCTTGGTCAGCGGTCCGTAGATCTGCTTGGCGCCGAGGATCTCGTCGAGCGTGTACTCGTCCTGGAACTGCGCGTACGGGTTGTTGATCGAATGGCGATGGTTCTTCACACCGATCTTGGCGAACTGCTCCGCCGTGGTGCCGTACTTCTCCATGTGCTCCTTGCCTGCGGCGCCGAACATGTAGGGAGCGGGCGGCATTGCGAACTCTTGCAGTTCGGCAAGTGCGAGGAGGTGGCGCATCATCGGCTGCTCACGGTCGTCGTAGGTCGATCCGAGCGAGCCTTTTTGCATCTTCTCGAAGCCGAGGGCCAGCGCACAGTCGACCTGGCCACTCTTGACGGCCTGGGTTGCGAGGAACAGTGCGGTCGAGCCCGTCGAACAGTTGTTGTTGACGTTGATGATCGGGATGCCCGTCATGCCAAGTTCGTAGACCGCGCGCTGACCCGACGTCGATTCCCCGTAGACGTAGCCGACGTAGGCCTGCTCGACCTGGCGGTAGTCGATGCCCGCATCCTGCAGCGCATTGGTGCCGGCCTCGCGGGCCATGTCGGGGTAGTCCCATTCGCGAGACCCTGGCTTCTCGAACTTCGTCATACCGACGCCGACGACAAAAAACCTGTTGCCCGCTGTGGACATTCGCTTCACTCCCATGTGACGTTCGAACACTTACCTGCGACACGCTGTCGCGCTCAACTATATGGGACAGCTTGTCACAGTCAATACCCCAGTAACATCTGATGAATGTCGAACACAGGAGCGGATGTCGGAACGGAGCCGACCGACGGGCGCTCGACGCGTTGGGACAGCCACAAAGCCGAACGCCGCGACCTGATCCTCGACGCCGCGATCGGGGCGATCAACGAACTCGGGGCCGACATCGGCGTCAGCGAGATCGCGGGACGCGCTGACCTTCCCCGATCGGTCGTGTACCGAATCTTCAAGGACCGCAACGATCTCGACGAGCAGTTGCGCGCACGCATCGTCCAGATGCTGATGCGGGACCTCGCTCCGACCCTCGCGCCGGAGGGAGCCGTCGACGCATCCATCTCGCGGGCCGTCGACACCTACGTCAACTGGATCGTGGCCTATCCCCGCCTGCACGCATTTCTAGGAAAAGGCTCGCCCAAACATCGGACGAGCGGCTCCCGCGTGGTCACCGGCGCCAAAACAGCGATCGCGGTGCAATTGACCGGCCTGCTGCTTGCGGTCGCGCGCAAACAGCCGTCGGCCTACCAAACAGCCGAGCCGCTTGCCTTCGGATTGGTCGGACTTGTCGATGCAAGTGTGAACCGCTGGTTGAACAACCCCAGCTCAGGCGTCACATCCGAGCAGTTGGCCCAATTCCTGAAACGTTCGGTCTGGCACCTTCTCGACGTGAACATGCGCGCTGTAGACATCGTCATCGAACCGTCGACGCCCATCGCCGCACTGGTCTGAGTTGCACGGGACCTTTCCTCCCACGCAAGTGTCTGGTACATCTTGTCTCAGTCACTATGAGGTGCAGAGCCGCACCGCCGAAGGAGTTCGCGTGTCTGTCACAACGTCGAAAATTGCTGAGAAGGCTTCCGATGACGACTACTTCGACCAACTGCTGAGACTGTCCGAAGCCTCGGTCCACAGGCGTTTCGACCCGTTCGTCGACATCGATTGGAACGCACCGGAACACGCCATCGTTCCAGGTGATCGCCGCTGGATACTGCCGGCGAGCGACATCGTCGGCGGCCATTCCTGGTATCGCTCGCTTCCGCAGGAGCGGCAGATCGAGATCGGCAGGTGGCGAATCGCGAACATCTACAAGGTGGGTCTGCAGTTCGAGAGCATCCTGATTCGCGGGATGACGCAGTACTCCTTCAAGGTGCCGAACGGATCGCCGGAGTTCCGGTACTGCGTGCACGAGACCGCCGAAGAATGCAACCACACGATGATGTTCCAGGAGATGATCAACCGCATCGGCCTCGACGTTCCTGGCGTCTCATGGTGGATGCGTGCGATCTCGCCGATCATTCCGCTCGCAGCCGGGATATCGCCTGCAATCTTCTTCATCGGCATCCTCGCGGGTGAAGAACCCATCGATCACACCCAGAAGGCGATGCTGCGTGGCGACACCAGCGGAATCCATCCAATCGCGTTGCGGGTGATGGAGATTCACGTAGCCGAAGAAGCCAGACACATATCTTTCGCGCACCAGTTCCTGCAGCGGCGCATCGTCGGCATGAACCCGGCCGGTCGCTTCGTCATGTCCCTCGCCTTCCCGATAGCGATGCGCTGGTTGGTCGGCGAGATCATGGTCCCGCCACGCCGCTTCCAGCAGGAGTTCGACATACCGGATTCGGTTATGGACGACATCTTCTGGAAGAGCCCGGAGTCGTCGAAAATTCTGCGCGACATGTTCAGCGACGTGCGGATGCTCGCGCACAACGCGGGAGCGATGAATCCGGTTTCTCGCCTGTTCTGGAAGGCATTTCGCATCGACGGCAGTCGCTCCAGATTCCGCAGCGAGCCCGCTCGGGGACACTAGGGCACTGCGCGCCTCGTGAGTCTTTTCGGAGGTTATGACCTCCGAAAAGACTCACGAGCAGCTTGCTGCAAGAGGTCGAGCGCGAAGTTCGCGTACTCGGTCGCAATTTCCTCGGGCGACGATGGACCGTCCATTCGGAACCATTGGCACAGCGATGTACACATCGTTGCGATCGCTCGCCCGGCATTGCGCGCATGGGCTGTCCGCAGGTGCCCCTCGGCTACCGCAGCGTCGATCTGCTCGTCGAGAACGTACTGTATGGCGTTGCGCGACTCGGTAATTCGAATTCGATCGGCGCCGACGAGCGACCGCATCTCGCTTGCCCCGATGAATGCCAGCTCGCGACGATGGGTGTGATAGAGCGCGAGCGCCTCGACGATCGACGCTATCCGCTCGACGCTCGTCTCCCCTTCGTCCCGCGCAGCCGTTACCCGCCAATGCAATTCGTCCATCGTGATGTCGAAAAGCCGAACAAGAAGATCCTGCTTGTCGCGGTAATGGTGATACACCCCAGGCACACTCATGCCTGCCCGCTCGGCAAGGCCGCGCATTGTTGCGCCGTGATATCCCGTTTCGACAAAACACGCGACGGCAGCCGCAAGGACCGGGTCGATGGTCAACTCGGGAAAGCTGCGCCAATCGCCCTGCGCAGGCGGTGTTTCGAGAGGACCTGGCCGCGATACCCGTGCGCGTTGCATAGGCGGATCCAGCAACAGCGTCGCATCCGTTCCCAGTGCATCGGCCAACGCCCGCAACCGGTCGACCGAAACACCCGTCCGCCCATTTTCGATCGCGCTGATGGTCGCCGCACTCACACCGACCCGACGCGCGACCTCACGCACGGACAAGCCTGCCTCGGTTCGCGCGGCCCGCACCATCTCGTTGACCGACATTTCCACACCGCCCATTCCGCGCGTGTTCAGCTTATCTGAACACAGCGAACACCACGCACGGTGCAATTGCAAGCCAGTTGACCATTATCGACGACCTATGCAACAGTGTGGGACCGAACGATCGTTCTGCTCAGCCACTCGAACAGGAGCTTCCGTGCCGATCGACTTGACCTATTCCTCGGACGTGACGGACCTGATCGAACGGACACGGATGTTCGTCCGCGACGCGGTCCTTCCCATCGAGGACGCGCACGGCGGCGACATTTCAGCAGCAGGCGGCGACACGTTGCGAACCGAACTGCAGAGCGCGGCGAAGGACGCGGGCGTCTTCGCACCGCATGCTCCGATCGAATACGGCGGGCTCGGCCTGAACATGTCCGATCGAGCGCCGGTGTTCGAAGAGGCCGGCTACTCGCTGTTCGGACCCGTCGCGCTCAATATCGCGGCGCCCGACGAAGGCAACGTGCACATGCTCGCCCACATAGCCAGCCCGGAACAGAAGCAGCAATATCTCGCGCCTCTCGCCCACGGCGACGTCCGGTCGGCATTCGCAATGACCGAACCCGCACCTGGCGCAGGCTCCGATCCAACCGCATTGACCACGCGCGCAACGAAGTCCGATGGCGGCTGGCTGATCGACGGACAGAAGCACTTCATCACGGGAGCGGACGGCGCGGGCTTCTTCATCATCATGGCTCGCACGTCCGGCGAACCGGGCCAGCGCGGCGGGGCCACGATGTTCCTAGCGCCCGCCGACTCGGACGGCCTGCACGTCGGACGGCACATCGGGACCCTCGACAAAGCCATGATCGGCGGTCACTGCGAGGTGCGGTTCGACAAGCTCTTCGTCCCCGATTCCGCGGTTCTCGGTGAACCCGATCGTGGTTTCGAATATGCCCAGGTTCGACTGGGTCCGGCTCGGATGACTCACGTGATGCGCTGGCTCGGCGCGGCACGCCGCGGACACGACATCGCGGTCGCTCACGTTGCGCGACGCGAAGGCTTCGGATCCAAGCTCGGCGACCTCGGCATGATTCAGAAGATGGTGGCCGACAACGAGATCGACATTGCGGCATCTCGCGCACTGATGGTGCGCGCGTGCTGGGAACTCGATCGGGGCGACCCAGCGTCCAACTCGACGTCGATTGCTAAAACGTTTGCGGCAGAAGCGATCTTCCGAATCGTCGATCGCAGCATTCAGATGTGCGGTGGACTCGGCGTCTCCGACGATTTGCCGCTTGCCCGGTTGTCTCGCGAGGTGCGACCGTTCCGGGTGTACGACGGACCGTCGGAAGTTCATCGCTGGGCGATCGCGAAGCGCGTCGTCGGTGCGGCGAAGCGAGCAGCGAAGGAGTCCGAATGACTCTGCCGGGCATGGATATTGCTGCGCTACGAAAGTTCCTGCTGAAAGCAGGCGTCGATGTCGACGGTGAGCTCAGGGTCGAACTGATCAGCGGCGGACGGTCCAATCTGACTTTCAAGGCGTACGACGACGCGTCGACGTGGATCGTCCGGCGCCCGCCTACCAGCGGGCTCACCCCGTCGGCGCACGACATGGCGCGCGAGTACAAGGTGACCGCGGGACTGCAGAACACCGCCGTTCCCGTTGCCGGAACCATTGCGTTCGACGCCGACGGCGATGTGCTCGGAGCACCGTGCACCGTCGTAGAGTTCGTCGACGGCTCGGTGATCAGAGATCAGGACGAGCTTGCGAGTTTGTCCGACGAGGAGGTCACAGCGAGCGCGCACGGGCTTGTCGACGTTCTCGCCGACCTGCACGGTGTCGACTACCAGGCCGTTGGACTCGGCGATTTCGGGCGACCCGAGGGCTTCCTCGCGCGCCAGGTGAAACTGTGGGCCGGCCAATGGGAGCGGGTCAAGACGAGAGACCTCGCCGACGTCGCAACGCTGCACGCCGCCCTGTCTGCAGCCCTGCCGACCTCGTCGGCGGCCTCGATCGTCCACGGCGATTTCCGCATCGACAACACGATTCTCGACACAGAAGATCCGGCAGTCGTCCGCGCAGTGGTCGATTGGGAGATGTCGACTCTCGGCGACCCGCTGTCCGACGTTGCACTGATGTGCGTCTACCGCGAACCCATCTTCGATCTGGTGCTCGGCATGTCTGCGGCATGGACGAGCCCGCGGCTACCGAGCGCCGACGACCTAGCCCAGCGCTATGCCGTTACCTCGGGTCGCGATCTCGCCTCGTGGAACTTCTACCTCGCGCTGGCGAACTTCAAGCTCGGCATCATCGGCGAGGGCATCACCCATCGCGCTCTCCTCGGTTCCGACTCCGGAAGTGGCGCAGCGCGGGCAGCGGACGCAACGCCGGAGTTCATGTCGGCGGGACTGCGAGCACTGCGGCGCTCGCACTGATTGCGCCGACTTCGCCGCCACGAGAGGTTTTTGCTTGCCAGATGTTGCCCTGGGTGAACACGAGGTTTCGTCCGACTTTCACCGTCGCGCAGGTCGGTCTGGAGCCTGGCACCGGTTCGAACATCTCCGCTGGTCAGCCATATCTGCTCTGCCACTGAGTATTTCGTTCGGAAAACCAAAACACCGTCGACGAACCTACTCGAATGTGGTGGTGAACACGGCGCGACCGTGGAACCGATCACATGCTCGAAGGTTGCTAGCACCTGCGCTTGCATTTGCAAGCACGCTGGCTTAACCTCGGAGAAAGGACCTCCCCGACAACGGCGTCGAGTTGCACGTAACACCACAGAAGAGGAGAACGCAGATGACTGCGCCTACCGAAGAGAAGATCACCCCGGCAGTCACGAAGCCGCTCTACGCGACCGTCGGTGTCACCGATGTTGCCGCACAGACCGTCTCCGACGTCGTGTCGAAGCTCCGTCAGCGCACCGAGAACCCGGACCTGTCCGGCGTGATCGACGACGCCCGTGACCGCATCGCCAGCCTCCGCTCCGAGCTCCCGGCCGACCTGACCGAGCTGCGCGAGAAGCTGCCGGCAGACCTCGCAGAACTCCGCGAGAAGCTCACCATCGAAGACCTGCGCAAGTTCGCCGACGACTACCGTCAGTCGACGATCGACCTCTACACCGATCTCGCCGAGCGTGGCGAGGCCACTGTCGATCGTCTCCGCAACGGTTCGGTCGTCGAGCGTGGCCTCGAGCGCGCCGAAGATCTCTACGGCGACGCGTTCTCGCTGACCTCCGAGGCACTCGGCAAGGTTTCCGAGGGCACCCGCACCGTCGGCGAGCAGGCTGCGAAGTACGCGGCACTCGCCGCGGACAAGGTCGACGAGGCCAAGGCAACCATCGCCAAGAAGGCACCTGCCAAGACCGCCTGATCCACGACGTCTGATCCAAGACAGTCAGCTAGCTCTCACGAGCCGTCACGCACTAGGTGCGTGGCGGCTCGTGTGCGTTCTGCAGCCGCGCCAACCCGCGACGGTCGATTTTGCCCGTCGGTGTACGCGGTAGTTCGTCGACGAAGATGACGTCGCGGGGAACCTTGAACCGGGCGAGGTTCGTCTTCACGAAGGCGCGGACCTCGGTGTCGTCGATGTCACCGCCTGCGACGACGAACGCCGCAAGTCGTTGCCCGAATTCGTCGTCCGGCACACCGGTGACAGCGGCCTCTGTGACCGCTGGGTGGGTGTAGAGCAGATCCTCGACCTCGCCGGGAAATACGTTCTCACCGCCGGAAACGATCATGTCGTCGTCGCGGCCGTCGATGAACAGGCGGCCCTCGGAATCGAAGTGGCCGAGATCGCCGGTGCTCATCAAGCCGTCGAGAATGTTCTTGTTGCCACCGCCGGAGTAGCCCGCGAACGCAATCGAATTGCCGACGTAGACAGTGCCGACCGCTCCGGGTCCGGTGACTGCGTTTCCGTCGGAGTCGTACAGCGCCACCGAGATTCCGACCGGCGGCTTCCCTACCGTGCCTGGCGCGGCCTGCCAATCCTCCGGTGTTGCGATGGTCGCCGTACCCGTCTCGGTGCAGCCGTAGAAGTTGTAGATCACCGGGCCGAACACCTCGATGGCGCGGTTGCCCAGCGCGGAGGGTAGCGCCGCGCCTGCGGTGAAAACGATTCGGAGACTGGAGGTATCGACAGCAGCAAGCGCCTCCGGTCCGAGGTCGAGGATGCGACGCAACATCGTCGGGACGAGCACGACTGCGTCGGCGCGATGATGACCGATCTGCTGCAGCGCGCGCGCTGCATCGAAGCGACCGTGCAGAACGATCGTCGAGCCCAGATTGAGAGCGAGGATGAACTGCGACAGAGCCGTCCCATGAAACAGCGGAGCACACAGCACGAGCGTCTGACCTCGTCGAAGGGGGACGCGATCGAGGAACTGGGCGCCGGCAAGCGGTGACTGCACGCGACGCGGAGCACCCTTCGGAGTACCTGTCGTCCCGCCGGTGAGGAGAACGAATCCACCCTGCGACTTCGGTACGGGAAGCGCTTTGTGCTCGGTGACAAGCGCATCGGCGGCGTCTGCGGCCGTGCCGAGACGCACGATCTTGGCAGGCATGGTCGAGATCGTCTCCGCGAACTCCGGGTCCGCGATCACGGCCGTCGCGCCTTCCCGCTCGGCCACGTCCAGCAACTGCGTTGCACTGAAGCCCGTATTCATCAACACAAGGCGCGCACCGACTTTCGCGGCCGCGACCATCGTCTGAACCAATCGCGGGTTGTCCCGACACAGAACGGCGAGCGTGTCGTCCGGACCGATCCCCTGCTCCAGCCACGTCCTTGCAACTGCGTCGGTGTGCTGGTCGAGTTCCCGATAGGTCAGGGAACCGTCAGAGGTGACCAACGCGACGCGATCGGGGCACAGTCGCGCCGAGGTACGCACACCGCCTGCGATCGGACCGACCGTGCGCACCGCACGCGCCGATCGGGCGGTCCGGACCGGTCGTCGCAGATCGATCATGCCGGCGCGCTGCAGCACCCGGATCTGTTGTGCGGCAACACTCGAGGTCCGGATCAGTTTGTTCGGATACACGCCGATCAGCACACCGCACAAAAGGGACGGGCGCTACCGGCAAAAACACAGACTTTCAGAGATTCCCATGGAAATCTGCCCAAGAACGAGCGTCAGCTATCCGCATCGTAGGCATCGGCAGCCTCTGTGCGCGCCCGCGCAATCTCCGGCGCGCGCGCAGCCGTCGCTTCGTCGGGAAAAGGGCCGAGCCGATTTCGCGAGCCGCAGACATTGCCATGTTCCGATGCTTGATGCTCGACGCAGAACCACCAGCGGGTGCCATCCGAATCAGCCATGCTTTCAGCGTCGCACACAACCGCCGATCGCCACAGCGAATACCTGCTTTGCCGTTATGGCAAACATATTTGCTACATCGGCGCGAGCTGCTGCACAGTCGGGATATGACGCACGATCACGCACACACCGAAGACTTCTCGCAGCACTTCACCGCGGAATTCTGGGACGCCCGCTACGCGACGGGATCGATCTGGAGCGGCAATCCCAATCCCGTGCTGGTCGAGAAGGTCGAATCCCTCACGCCGGGAACCGCATTGGAGGTCGGCAGCGGCGAAGGTGCCGACGCGATCTGGCTCGCGACCCGCGGCTGGAACGTCACTGCTATCGACGTCTCCACCGTCGCACTCGCCCGAGCCGCCGAACACGCCGATGCAGGCGGCACCGCAATCGCGAGTCGCATCACCTGGCAGCAGGCCGACGTGGCGAACTGGGATCCGGCGCCGCATCGATACGACCTGATCTCCGCGCAATTCATGCACCTGCCCCGGCCGATGCTGACAGCACTACATCGTCGGCTAGCCGCGGCAGTTCGACCCGGCGGGACTCTGCTGATCGTCAACCACCACCCGGCCGATCTCGAGACGACGATGCAGCGGCCGAACATCGCGGACATGTTCGCCACCGCAGAGGAAATGGCGCACGTACTCGAACCCGGGCAGTGGTCCATCGAAACGAGCGCGCCGAAGCGTCAGGCAGTCGATCCGGAAGGGATGACGATCACCATCAGTGACACGGTTCTGCAGGCTGTTCGGAAGGTCGACGCATAAGCGCCGCGAGCGCGAAGCCACACAGTGCGATGGTCCCGACCGACACACCCATGGAGATCCATTGCCAGGTGTCGGCGAACCAGACCGGCTTACCGCTGGTGAGCGGCGCGTAAGCGGTCCAACCGAATTCGGCAACGAACGGGGCGCTGCCGAACCCGACGCCGCCCAACGACACCGACAAAGTGATCGGCGCTGCCAACGCTGTTCCTCCAACCGCCGCGCTCGACGGCAGGCACGACGCAACCGTGTATGCGGCAGCGAACGGCAGAACCACCAGCACAGCAACGACATGGACGTTGTTCCACGGCGGCTGGTTCAGGATCGCTGTCGCTGCCACTACGGCTAATGCGCACACCCCGGCAAGCGGTCGCGGCCAGCGCCGTCCGACGACCACGCCCGCTGCAACGAGAGCAGCGACACCCAACAGCTTCCAGATCGAATCTGCTTCTCTCAGTGCACCACTCGAATCCGCCGCAATGAACGCGAGGATCGCGATCAGCACCATCCCGCGCCGACCCGGCAGCCACAGGCCGCAGAGCACCAGCAGCGGGACCACCGCCAGACCCCACACCCAGCGGTGCGGCCCGAAGGACGCACCGTCCGATCCCATGACGGCGTCCGAGAACGATTGGTAGAGCAGCAGGCCCGCCACTGCGATCGCGATTCCGATCGCCAGTTCTCGCGCGCGGTCGCCCGCAGGCGTGATCGGCTCGGTCCGGAGTCGGTGCAGACACGCGAGCAGCGCCGCGAACGTCACCGCGAGGAGGCAAAGCAAGAAGACGTCCGCAGGGTCGTTTGCGTCGGGCGAGAAGTCCACATACCGCTGGGGTGCCGAAAAGCGGAAGTACTCGATCGGCGCGGTCAGCAAAAGTCCCGCGACAACACCGGCAGCAAGGCCCTGCTGTCGCAGGCGCTGGTCGGGGCCGTTCTTCAGACCAGCCGCCGCACCCAACAGCAACCCTGCTCCGAGTGCGGTGACGAAAGGATCCAAGTCCCACGAATCTACAAGGGCCACAACACCGATCAACGCAATACCGAGCCCGAGCAGGCCACTGGAGAAGGCAGGCTTGCGAACGAAGACCGACACGACGGTGGTCGTCACCGCAAACAACGGCACGCTCGCCGGCTGCGGGAAATCGGCAAATACCGCCGCCGTCGGCGACGGTGCGCTCATCGCGATGGCGGTCGTGAAGCCAGCGAGCACCATCAGCAGGACGTCCGCGGCGTGATCACGGACCATGCGGTTCATGATCGACAGCGTCTCATCTATCGGCGGTAGGACGTCGGGCCGCGGGTCGAGAGTGCACCTCCTGGCACAAGTTTCGTCGAATTCGCGCGATAGGTGCACACTCGCGGAGTGTGGTCCCGTCTCGCAAAAACCGCCGCTACCAGCAGAAATTCCGCGCACGGCGTACACTTGGACACTTGGGACCAGATTTGCTCGCGCATTTGCGAGAGGTTCACCACTAGACGAAGAGGTAGCGCGTGCCCGCTTTCGACATGTCAGAACTCGAACCGACCTTCACCGAGCTGGAGACAGTCACCTTCCGTCAAGCGCAACGACTCGTCGCAGGCCAGTCGGTCGATGCGGACGAATGCAGGCTGCTGCTCGCCATGCTCGGCATCCCGGACAGCGCGATGGTCTCAGCAGCCCCGGTCATCGCAGCACCGATCACCCTCGCTTCGTAGTTCTCGACAGTCGCGGTCGTCGTTGCACACCGTCCTGTTTCAGATGGTGACGACGACCTTTCCACGGACGTGGCCATCCCTCATGTAGGTGATGGCCGCGGCCGTCTCGTTCAGCGGGAACACGCGATCGACGACGGGTATTACCTGGCCGGCCTCGATCAACGCCGAGATGGCCGCGAGGTCTGCCGCATTTTCCGACGACACGAACATGGTCAATTTCTGGCTGACGAAGGGCGACAGCAGCAGGGCGCGGAGCTGGCGATCGATGCCGCCGAGCCAACGTCCGCCGGTTTCGCTTCCTACGATCACCAACGTGCCTTTCGGTTCCAGTAGGCGACGCAACTCGGTCAGCGACCTACCGCCGCCGATATCGAGGACGGCGTCGTAGCGGACCCCGTTCGCGCCGATATCCTCGGTCGAATAGTCGACGACGTGATCGGCGCCGATCGAACGAACCAGATCAACTTTCGTCGTGCTGCACACCGCGGTGACGACAGCCCCGAAGGCCTTTGCGATCTGCACCGCGAACGTTCCGACGCCCCCTGATGCACCGATGATCAGCACCGTCTGACCGGCTTGCACCTTGGCCTGATCGCGTACCGCCTGCAACGCCGTCAGCGCCGAAATCGGCGTCGCAGCCGCCTGCTCGAAGGTGAGATTTTTCGGCTTGGGCACAATCTTCGACACCTCCGCCCGCGCGTATTCGGCGAAGCAGCCTTCACCGACCCCGTAGATCTCGTCACCGATTCCGAAGGTGGTCACGTCAGAACCGACCGCCGCAACACGGCCGGCGAACTCGCGGCCGCGAACGGGGTCTTTCGGCGCACGCACGCCGTAGCCCGCAAGGCGGACCGGATAGGGCAGACCCGCGGTGAGGTGCCACGCCCCACGATCGACGCCTGCAACGACGACCTCGACGAGGACCTCTGCGGCACCAACGGCGGGCTCGTCGATTTTGTCGCTGCGCATGACCGCCGCGGCCTCGCCGTATTCGTCTTGAACTATCGCTTTCATAACCACGTTCTTCATCCCTTACGTTGTAAGTGTGTGCCATCCGTTCCTACACTTACGCTGTAAGCCTGTCAATCGAAACGCCTGCCGATAGGAAGGGTGCAGATGACACGAACTCACCTGACGAGGGACGACGTGCTGCGAACCGCCACCGCTCTTGCCGACGCCGCCGGGCTCGACTCGCTCACGATGCGCAAGCTCGGCACCGAACTCGGCGTGGAGGCGATGTCGCTGTACCACCACGTCGCCAACAAGGACGACCTCCTCGACGGCATGATCGACCGCATTTACAGCGAGATCGAACTGCCGACCGCCGAGGACGACTGGCGCTCCGCCATGCGCAGACGAGCTGTCAGCACCCGCGAGGTCCTCGGTCGGCACCCATGGGCAACCGCATTGCTGGATTCGAGATCCACGCCGGGTCCCGCAACGCTGCGATATCACGACGCCACGCTCGGAAAGCTACGTGGCGAAGGCTTTTCGATACCACTCTCCGCCCACGCCCTGTCCCTGCTGGACAGCTACACCTGCGGCTTCGCGCTCCAGGAGCACGCCTTGCCGTTCGACACCGAAGAGGAGACTGTCGAACTGGCGCAGCAGATCATGGGTCGATTCGCTGCAGGCGACTACCCGCACCTCGCCGAACTCACCGTCGAGCACGTACTGCAACCCGGTTACGCGTACGGCGACGAGTTCGCGTTCGGACTGGAGCTGATCCTCGACGGACTGGAGAACCGGCGGTCGACCGAAACGATTCCACGCTTCTCGGAATAACGGGAAGCGCGGTTTGGGTTATAGCAACGTTGCCAAAGCTAACGTTTGCCAAAGCTAAGGAGCCTCTCATGACAGCGAGCACACTGACCGCCGCACAGTCCGGAACGTTCTCCATCGGAGGAGACACCCCCGTCGTTCGACTCGGATACGGCACCATGCAGTTGACGGGCGAAGGAGTTTGGGGCGATCCCAAGGATCCGGACGAAGCCGTCAGAGTTCTGCAGCGCGCGGTCGAGCGCGGCGTGACCTTCTTCGACACAGCGGATTCCTACGGACCCGTCGTCGCCGAACACTTGCTGCGCAAGGCGCTACACCCGTACCAGGACGATGTCGTCATCGCGACCAAAGCCGGACTCACCAGGTCGGGTCCCGGCATCTGGAAGCCGGTCGGTCGCCCTGAATACCTGCGTCAGCAGGCCGAACTGAGCTTGAGAAACCTTGGGCTCGAACAGATTCCACTCTTCCAGCTACACCGCATCGATGCGCAGGTGCCGTTGGCCGACCAGGTCGGAGAATTGGCATTGTTGCAGCAGGAAGGCAAGATCAAGCACATCGGCCTCAGTGAGGTCAGCGTTGAAGACGTCAAGGCCGCAGCGGAATTCGCGACCATCGCCTCCGTCCAGAATCTGTACAACCTGGCACATCGCGATGCCGAAGACCTGCTGAACTACGCCGAGCAGAACTCGATCGCGTTCATCCCGTGGTTCCCATTGGCGACCGGAAAGCTTGCGGCGCCGGGTGGTCCGCTCGACACGTTGGCGAAGAAGCACAATACCTCGCCGTCGCAACTGGCATTGGCGTGGCTGCTGCGCCGCTCCCCCGTCATGCTGCCGATACCGGGCACATCCTCGGTCGCGCACCTCGACGACAACATCGACGCCGCGGCGCTGACACTGACCGACGAGGAATTCGCCGAACTCAAAGCGGCCGTGTAAACGATTTCGAGGAGTACCGTTTCGCCGGAAAGCATTTCGTGTGCACCGAGCGAGAGGTCTCCGAGATCGTCATGGCTGACAAAGGCACCGACGTCCCTTCCGGAACCGCCCCCAAGAACCTGCCCTGGCTGTTGTCGTCACTGACGGCACCGGGGCAGGTTCTCGGCCATCTCGGTCCGAACTGGTTCGCATCCGTGATGGGCACAGGCATCGTTGCGACGGCGGGCGCCACACTCCCAGTACAGGTTCCGGGTCTGCAGGTTTTCGCGCGGGTCGTGTGGGTGCTTGCCGCGGTCCTGCTGGCCGTGCTGATCGTTGCTGTCACCGCACACTGGGTGCGACATCCGACGGTCGCACGCAGTCACGCCTACAACCCCAGATGGCACATTTCTATGGTGCGATGGCGCTGCTGACCGTCGGTGCGGGCGCACTGCTGGTCGGCAAGCACATCATCGGCGAGACCGCCGCGATCACTCTCGACTGGATCCTGTGGACCGGCGGCACCGTCGGCGGACTGTTCACCGCAATGACGATCCCCTACTTGATGTTCACCCAGCACAACGTCGAGCCGGACGCGGCGTTCGGCGGTTGGCTGATGCCGATCGTTCCGCCGATGGTCTCTGCTGCAACCGGCGCGCTGCTGATCCAGCACCTACCGCCGGGCACCGGTCGGCAGACGCTGCTATACGGCTGCTACGCGATGTTCGGGCTGTCACTGTTCGCATCGATCATCATCATCACGATGGTCTGGAGTCGGCTCGCGCACTTCGGCACCTCCGGAACGGCGCGGGTGCCGACGCTGTGGATCGTTCTCGGTCCACTCGGTCAATCCATAACGGCCGCAGGTTTACTCGGCACCAACGCGGCACTTGCCGTCGAACCGCGACTCGCGAACGGGATGAACGTCTTTGCCATCCTGTACGGAGTTCCGGTGTGGGGCTTCGCAGTTCTATGGATCGGACTTGCAACCGCGCTGACGATCCGCACAGCCCGCCGGGGTATGCCGTTCGCCCTCACCTGGTGGAGCCTCACCTTCCCGGTCGGTACCTTCGTCACCGGCACAACACAATTGGCTATTCACACCCAGTTGCCCGCGTTTCGCGTGGCTGCCGTCATCGCCTACGCGGGACTACTCGGCACCTGGGGCTTGGTTGCGGTCCGTACCGCGAACGGTAGCCTGCGCGGCAACCTCTTTCTCCCGCCTGCATCGACCGGTCCTATCAAAGCGCGCAAAGACGTCCCTGTGCCGCGCAAGCCCTGATCGGGGCGCGAACAGGGTGCGGACAGGAAGCTACCGCTCGATTCCACCTGTCTGCCATGCACTCCAGAGCTTGGCGTACCGTCCATCGGCCTCGACGAGGTCGGCGTGGGCACCCTCCTCGACGATTCGGCCATGTTCGACGACGATCACCCGGTCCGCTGCGACCGCCTGCGTCAAACGATGCGCGACGACGAGTGTCGTCCTGCCCTTGGTAGCGGCACCAGCTGATCGCTCGAGGAAACGCGCTCCCAGGCTGCCCGCCTCTGCGGTCGCTTCGTCGAGTACCGCAACTGCCGGATCGAGAAGTACCAGCCGGGCGAGTGCGAGTTGCTGCGCCTTGGCGGCGCTCAGGTCGTGGGCTCCCTCACCGACTTCGGTCTGCAGTCCGTTCGGCAACGACCGCACCCAATCGAGTGCACCCACAGAGTCGAGTGCGGCCGATACCTCGTCGGCGGTTGCCGACGGCCGAGCCAGCCGGATGTCTTCGATCAGCGGCCCTGCAAATACGTGCACTTCCTGACTGACGATCGCGACCTGCGTGCGCAACTGCTCGGCGGTCATATCCGTCAGTGCAACGCCACCGACGAGCGCCGAACCATGATCAGGGACAAGAACACCCGCAGCGATGGCCGCCAGCGTCGACTTACCCGCACCCGTAGAACCAACGAGTGCAACACGCGATCCTGCCGCAATATGAATGCTGACACCATGGAGAACGGGCTCGCCGCCGTCGTAGCTGTACTCGATCTCGCGGAGGTCGAGGTCGGTACCGGAAGATAGCGATTCGGTCGGCTCGATGCCTATCGAATCAGGGCCTTTCGTGTCCGCGATCTCCACGACACCGACCAGCCGGGCGAGGCTGGCTCCAGCATCTTGCACCTCGTCGAATGTGAACAGCAGCATGCCGATCGGATTGAACAATCGGTTGAACAACAGCGCGGCGGCAGCCGACTGCCCGACCGACACGTCGCCGCTCCTGACAAGCACGAAGCCGACAACCAAAATCACGGTGAGGCCGAAGAACTCGGCCCGGTTGACCCTGCCGGAGAACCGAGTGAACAGGGTGAACACGTCGACCGAGATATCGCGCGCACGTGCCGACGCCTCGTCGACCGCCCGCAGATGACGGCGTTCCAAACCGTAAGCGTGCACTGCTCGGATACCGACCATGCTCTCCACAAGGACCTGCGATCGTGCCGCAATCGCTTGCCGCTCTTCGGCATAACGAGGAGCGGACTTCGGGAGGTACCACCGCAGCGCCACCGCGTACATCGGGACCGACACCAAACCAGCAAGACCGAGGCGCCAATCCAGACCGAGCATCGCGACGATGCTGAGCACGCCGAGAAGCAACGACGAGATCATCGTCGGTACGACATCGGTGACCGCCTTGCCGATCGCAGCGACGTCGGCTCCGACACGAGAAAGCAAGTCGCCCTTGCCGACTCGTTCGAGCACTGGGGTCGGAAGCCGCAACGCCCGCAACACGGTCAGCTCACGCAACTCGGCGAGGATACCTTCGCCGAGCTTGGCAACAAGGTAGGACGAGAATCCTGAGGCAAGGCCGCCGAGCAAGGCAGCGATCGTGATGACGACCGCGATCGGGACGATCGACGATGTCGGTTCGCCGTCGGTGACGCGGTCGACGAGTGCACCGAGAACGTAGATCGGCACTACGGACATCGCGGCACCGACGAGTCCGACAGCGAGCGTGAACGATACGTCCCGGCGTCGATGAATCAGGGCTCGTCGCAACCAGTTCCACGTTCGTGCCGAATCAGCGATCGGTAGCAGCTCGGTCATCGCAGCACTGCCCTTCGGTAACGCTCGTCGGACCTTGCAAGGTCGGCGTGCGTTCCTTCGGCGACGACCCCGTCCGAGTCGAGTACAACGACGCGGTCCGTCACGGCGAGCAACGCTGGGCTGCTTGTCACCAGGATCGTGGTGAAGCCGCAGCCCTTCCCGTCACCCGCCCGGTGCCGAAGCGACGAAATACCCTCTGCAACGGCGTGTTCGGTGACGGCATCCACCGCAGTTGTCGGCTCGTGCAGCACCAGTACCGGGGCCTGCGTCAGCAGCGCCCTCGCCAACGCGACCCGTTGCCGCTGGCCTCCCGACAGGCTCGCGCCCCGTTCGGCCGCCACCGTGGACATTCCATCGGAATGCACCGTCACGACATGTATTGCGGCAGAGGCGTGTAGGACTCGGTCGACGAAGCGCTCGTCGACGTTCGGTCCTGCGCCGACCGTGACGTTCGAACCGACCGTGCCCGCGAACAAGTCGGTGTCGTGTGGTTCTACCAACAGGTTCTTGCGCGCCTGTACGTGCTCGATCGTGTGCAACGGCGTTCCGCCGAGCAGGATTTCACCGCCGTAGTCCGAACGCGCAACTCTGCCCGACAGGACCGCGACGAGGGAGTCGCCCGCAGTCGGTGCCGGTGTGACGACGCCGACCAACTCACTGGCCGCGACCGTGAGATCCACACCGTCGAGCGCACCGTAGGTCAACCCGACCAACTCGAGCGAGCAGGGCGCTGCACCGACCGACGCAACGCCGTCCGCCAATATTGGTTCGGCGGTCGTCACGTCGGCGATGCGCTCGGCCGATGCCCGCGCTTCGGCAACCCAACTCGGCACGATGGCAAGCAGACCGAACGGCTCGATCAAGAACTGCGCGAGACCGATCACGGTGATCAGTTCACCGATGCTGATCCGACCGTCGAGGGCGAGCCACCCGGCCGCGATTGCGATCGCCACCGCGAGCAACGAACTCAGTGCCGCCGACACGCCTGCGTAACTGCCCTGGGTCCGTGCGGCGCGCAAGGTCGCGCGCAGCGATTGCTGGCTGACAGCTCGATAGCGCTGCGTCGCGGCAGCTTCGGCGCCGATCCCCGCAACGGTCGCAAACCCGAGACCAGGTCTGTCGCAACCGATGTCGCCCGGCCGGCCATCGCCTGCTGGTCGGCAACCCGACGAGTGATCGCGGGAGCGCTCAACTGCAGTGCGAGCAACACGACCGGCGTGCCTACGAGCACGGCGAACCCGAGCGGGGCGTCGATGACCACCAGCGTTACTGCGCAGACGAGTGCAGCCGTGATCGCACCGACGATCCGCGGCACGTAGTCGAGCAGATACGCCGTGCTGTCGGCATCGGTGGTCGACACGGTCAGCAGGTCTCCCGACCTCAGCTCCGTACGAATACCAAGGGGATCGAGAATCTTCGCCGCCACCTCGACCCGCAGTCGATGTGCCTCGGTCGCGATCGAGAGCATCAACTGCCGCGCACCGAGGCGATAGACGGTCGACAGGACCGCGAACAGAAGAGCAAGCGCACCAAGCCATATCGCAAGCATGGACACGTCGCCCGTCTCCACGGCTCGGTCGACGATGATCCCGATGACCACTGGGACCAACGCCTCACTCACCTGATGCAAACTGATGAGCGCCGTGCCGATGCTCAACCGTCGAGCATTGCGAGTGATGGTTCGGAGCAGGATTGCCGAGCCTGCTCGTGAGCGTGTTGTGTTCGACCCCATCGCGCGACCCTAGCAAGGTAAGCCTAACTAAATGGAAATCCCCTGCTACGTGCGTAGAGTCGACAGTATGGGCGTCATGTTTTTCCGGATCGACCTTTGATGGACGCTCACAGTCGCATGAGGGGCGAGCTTGCGGCAGCAATGTCCGGGGCAACAGGATTGGTGGC
The DNA here is from genome assembly GCF_043944905.1 of Antrihabitans spumae. NCBI lineage: Bacteria > Bacillati > Actinomycetota > Actinomycetes > Mycobacteriales > Nocardiaceae > Antrihabitans > Antrihabitans spumae. The sequence continues at coordinate 151,012 of NZ_JBIMSN010000003.1, read as the reverse complement.
GGCCGACCGATTGTGCATCGCGTGCGTCGATCTTCTGCACGTCGACGGCGCTGCGATCTCACTCATTCTCGACGGCGAGAGTCGCGGAACCTTCGGATCGAGCGGCGAATCGAGCCGTCGCGTCGACGAGTTTCAATTCACCTTCGGTGAGGGTCCGTGCATCGACGCGGTCGCGACCGGTCGTCCTGTGCTCGTCGCCGAGCTCGGACACCCGAACGATCCGCGCTGGCCGGCATTCACCGCGGCCGCAGTCGCGGACGGCGTCCGCGCGGTGTTCGCTCTCCCGACCACGATCGCGGCGGCCAACATCGGCGTCCTCGACCTGTTCTGCACCGAACGCGGACCGCTCTCCCATGACAGCCTCGCCGGTGGCCTACTCGCTGCCGATCTTGCCGCACTTCCGTTGCTGGACTTGATGAATGCGGATGTCGACTGGGAAGCCGAAAGCGTCGCTCAGGGTAACGACGGTTGGTCGGAGTTAGCGTCGCTGCAGCGCGTCGAGGTCTACCAGGCCACGGGAATGCTTATAGGTCGGCTCGATATCGATGCCTCCGAGGCACTGGCACGATTACGCGCCTACGCGTTTGCTGTCGGTCGGACGGCGAGCGAAGTAGCGTGGGACATCGTGGAACGTCGGCTCGTTCTCGACGACGATGCCTTATGGCACAAGCCGACGAACGGGGAGCCGGGACCATGAGCTCCGATCGTGAACGCGAGGTGATTGCAGCCTTCGTGTCGTTGGCCAACACGATGGTCGACGGCTTCGATGTGATCGACTTGCTGAGCGGCCTGACAACCGACTGCGCCAGATTGCTGGACGTGGCATCGGCCGGTCTTCTTCTCGCCGACGGTAGCCGAGTGCTGCATGTCGTCGCTGCGTCCTCGGAAGCCACTCGTAACCTCGAACTGTTCCGGTTGCAGCGCGAGCAAGGCCCATGCCTCGACTGCTACCGGATGGGATCGCCCGTCAGCGCGCCCGATCTCGTCGGTAGACGTGAGGTATGGCCACAGTTCGTCGACGGCGCCCTCGGTGCGGGTTTCGTTTCGGTGCACGCGGTCCCCATGCGAATGCACGACACCGTGCTCGGCACACTCGGCCTGTTCGGAACCGACGTCGGATCGTTGGCGGCCGAAGACCTTTCGCTCGCACAGGGTTTGGCCGACGTCGCGAGTATTGCCATCGTCGCGGGCCAGGTCGCGCCTGACTCCGGATCCATCCATGCGGGCCTGCAGCAAACCCTCGCCAACCGCGTCCTACTCGAGCAGGCCAAGGGTGTTCTTGCCGCGCGAGGCGACATCGAGCTCGACCAGGCCTTCGAGCTGTTGCGTCGCTACGCACGCGACAACCGCATCGCCCTTGCCGATGTCGCGCGTTCACTGATCACCCGAACGTTATCCGCGCGCACCGTCATCGATCACACACGCACGTCCGGCACCACCACCTAGAAGAGAGGCGAACACACATGGGAACAATCACCACCACCGACGGCACCGAGATCTTCTACAAGGACTGGGGTAGCGGTCAGCCCATCGTGTTCAGCCACGGCTGGCCACTGTCGGCCGACGACTGGGACGCACAGATGCTGTTCTTCCTGCAGCACGGCTACCGCGTCATCGCCCACGACCGGCGCGGCCACGGCCGCTCGACGCAGACCGCCGACGGCCACGACATGGACCACTACGCCGACGACCTCGCCGCGTTGACAGCGCACCTCGATCTGGACAACGCCATTCATGTCGGTCACTCCACCGGCGGTGGTGAAGTGGTGCACTATCTCGCACGGCACGGCGAAAGTCGGGTTTCCAAGGCCGCAATCCTGTGTGCCGTGCCGCCGTTGATGGTGCAGACAGATGCAAATCCGGGCGGCCTGCCAAAGGATGTTTTCGACGGCTTGCAGGCACAGCTTGCGGCGAACCGTTCCGAGTTCTATCGCGATCTGCCCGCGGGACCGTTCTACGGATTCAATCGACCCGGCGTCGAGTCCTCCGAGGCCGTGATCCAGAACTGGTGGCGCCAAGGGATGATGGGCGGCGCCAAGGCCCACTACGACGGCATCGTCGCGTTCTCCCAGACCGACTTCACCGAAGACTTGAAGAAGATCACGGTGCCGGTCCTCGTCATGCACAGCGAAGACGATCAGATCGTTCCCTACGCCGCATCGGGACCGTTGTCGGCGAAATTGCTGCAGAACGGAACGCTGAAGACCTACAAGGACTTTCCGCACGGTATGCCGACGACGCAGGCCGAGACGATCAACGCGGATCTGCTCGCGTTTCTGCAGTCGTAAGGCTCTCGTACAGCGACGCTGTCGCCGCTATCCGTTCCGCTTCGAGTTCCGGTCGCGGGTAGGTGTGCCGAAAAATCGCTTCACCGTCGAACATGTGCAAGGCGGAGGTAGCGAAGAGTCGGATCACATCCGCGGGAATACCTCGTCCGGCGAAGGCGGCTGCAGCGCGCGCTTCGATGTTGTCGTACAACGTGACCGCGACCGGATTGAGTCGTTCACGAAGTTCTGGATCCGTCCGTGCCGCGACGAGCAGTTCGAACCACACGGAGTTCGACGGGTCCCGAGATTCTTTGCGCGCGAACAGAAGTAGGTCCACGATCTCGACGGACCCGCCCTCGGCACGGAACTCGTCGAACGCCGCGAAATGGCGGCGACCGACTTCTTCGGCCGCCGCGACGACAAGGTCGAGCCGCGACGCGAAGTGCCGGAACAAGCCGCCCTTCGAAATGCCCGAGCGCTGACACACCTCCCCGAGAGAGGTCCGGTGGTAGCCGACCTCGGCGATCGCCTCGATGGTCGCGTCGATCAGCGCCTCGATCGTCTCGCTACGACGCTGCGCTTGGGTGCGCCGAGGCGGCGCCGTCACGTGGCCGTCTCACGCGCGCGCAGGAATCGTCCCGCGCGCTCGCGACCGAGTCCGTCGGCCGGTGTCCCGGCCCCGAACACGTACTCGCCGTTGACGAATACGGCTGTGACTGTGTCGTCGTTGCGGTTGACCATGCGTGGCAGATTATCGAACGATGCCACCGGGCTCTCTGCGTAGGTGTCGAGCGAGTCGTCGAGGTGTGCCGGGTCGACGACGACGATGTCGGCGCGGTCACCCTCGCGCAGGTGACCTGCGTCGAGTCGATACCAGTCGGCGAGTTCGCCGGTGAGCCGGTGCACTGCCTGCTCCACGCTGAGGAACGGCCTGCCCGCCTGCTCCGCATCGTGGACGCGCCGCAGGAGCCGGAGCCCGAAGTTGTAGAACGCCATGTTGCGAAGATGCGCGCCCGCGTCCGAGAACCCGAGTTGAACCCCGGGATCGCGAGCGAGCCTGTCCAGCACCTCCGGCCGGTCATTGGAAATCGTTGTGCGCCAACGAAGTTTCGTGCCGTGCTCGACGACCAGATCGAGAAATGCATCGACAGGATGCAACCCGCGCTCGGCACCGACCTGACCGAAGGTCTTTCCGATCACAGTGGCTTCGGGACAGTCCACGATGTCGGCGTCGAAGAAATCGCGATGCCAGACCCGCATACCGAACTTGGCGTCATAGTCCTTGCGGAAGGTGCGCCGGTAGGTCTCGTCCTGCAGTAGGGCGTTGCGTTCGATTTGATCGGCGAGATGCAAAGCCGCTGCGCCGGAACCGAATTCCTCGAAGATGACGAGATCGATACCGTCGGCGTAAACCTCGAACGGCACCGGGAGGTGTTGCCAGCGGAAGTCGCCGCCGAGGCGGTTCATGAGCCACGCGATCGGACCGAGAATCCGCGCCAACAAGCGATTGGCTTTGAGGTCTGCCGCAGACAGCAGGCTGGTCTTGAGCGGTTTGCGAACGATGCCGAGCGTGCTCGCGACCATCGCGACGATGCTCTTGGGCGACTTGATGTCCGGTCCGGCCTGCAGCACTCGGCCGCGGGTCCGCAGAATGGCGTTGAGCCGCCGACGTTCCCGCGCCTTCGCATAGGTCGAGGGCAGCGTGCGGGACCGGCAGGTCTCACCGTCGAGTTTGTCGAAGACCAACTGCTGCGCCGACATACCGACGAAGCCGGCATCGAGCGCCTCGGTCAGCATCGACTCCATCCGCGAGAGTTCGTCGGCGCTCGGTGTCACCTGCTTCCGCGTCGCCCGATCCAAGCCCATCTCGGCAGCGCGCATGTCCGAGTGCCCGATGAACGCCGCGACATTCGGGCCGAGCGGCAAATCATCCAGTGCGGCAGCGTATTCGGCTGCGCTGCGCCACGTCTTCTTGTCTTCGATCGCCTCGATCACGTGTCGACGTGGGATGGCCTCGACCCGTCCGAAGATGTCGCCTGCATCCTCGGCGTCGACGTGCACGGTCGAGAGCGAACACGATCCGAGCAGTACCGTCGTGACACCGTGGCGCAGCGACTCCGACAGGCTCGGTTCCTGCAAGATCTCGATGTCGTAGTGCGTGTGGATGTCGATCAACCCCGGCAGCACCCACTTGCCGTGCGCGTCGATCACGCGTGGGCAGCCGGTCACATCCAACTGGTCCGCGGATACAGCAACGACTCTGCCGCCGCGGACGCCGATGTTCCGGACAGCTGACGGTTGCGGTGTGCCGTCGAAAACGCGGCCGTGCTCGATGACGACGTCGTAGGTCATACAAAGATAGAAACCGATCGACCTCTAAGTGTCAAGAGCTGGTCGTCCGGTATCGGCGGTCAACTGGGTTCGCAGGCTGTCGACGTGGCTTGCGATGTCGTCGCGAACCAGACGCATTCGTTCCATCCCGTCGATGCCACGCTCGGACGGTTCGTCGGTGTCCCAATTGACGACGACAACGTCCGGACCTGTTGCCACAACGGCCTCCCTGCCGAGGGTCACCACCAGATCGACGTCGAGCAGAAGTTGCGGATCGATGGACTTCGGTGTTTCGGAACGGATGTCGACGCCCACCTCGAGCAACGACTCGGCCGCCAGATCATTGATCGCTGCGCCCGGTTTCGTTCCTGCCGAGTACACGTCGACAGCGTCACCCGCCGCCCTGCGCATCAGCCCCGCAGCCATTTGCGACTTGCCGCCGTTCTTGACACAGACGAACAGCACGGACGGCTTTCGAGACACAGCATCTCCTCGCGACATGTCGGTGGCGGCAATCAGCGAGCGTCGGTGACGGCGAATTCGGCGAGCAACGCCTCGACTCGACTTTTGATCTCGTCGCGGATCGGACGGACCGCCTCGATCCCCTGCCCTGCCGGATCGGGAAGGGCCCAATCCCGGTAGGTGACACCAGGAAAGACCGGGCAGGCGTCGCCACACCCCATGGTGATCACGACGTCGGAAGTCTCCACGGCGTCGAAGGTGAGTATCTTCGGCGTCTGCGCCGAGATATCGATGCCAACTTCTGCCATCGCAGCAACTGCCGCCTTGTTGACCGAGTCGGCGGGAGCGCTCCCGGCCGAGCGGACCTCCACGCCGTCGCCGCCGAGACTGGTGAGAAATCCTGCGGCCATCTGCGATCGGCCGGCGTTGTGTACACATACGAAAAGGACACTGAGTTTGTCCGACATCGGGAAACCTTCCAGCGATCAGGATTGAGGAATATCGGAAGCGGCTTCGTCCCGGAACCGCCTGCGCAGCGCGAGGGAGACGTAGACCAGACCGACCAGCACGGGCACTTCGATGAGCGGTCCGACTACGCCTGCGAGAGCTTGTCCGGACGTCGCACCGTATGTTGCGATTGCCACTGCGATGGCAAGTTCGAAGTTGTTGCCCGCCGCGGTGAAGGCCAGCGTCGTGGTTCGTCGGTAGCCGAGTCCGAGTACCGCACCGAGCGCGTAGCCACCACCCCACATGACGGCGAAATAGGCAAGCAGGGGCAGTGCGATTCGCACCACGTCCAGAGGTCGGCTGGTGATCTGATCACCCTGCAGCGCAAAGAGAATCACGATGGTGAACAGCAGACCGTAGAGCGCCCACGGACCGATCGTCGGAATGAATTTCGACTCGTACCAGTCTCGCCCCTTCGCCTTCTCCCCGAAGCGTCGTGACAGGTACCCGGCGAGGAGCGGTATGCCGAGGAAGATCAGCACAGACTTCGCAATCTGCCATGGCGATGTGTCGATCGTCGTCTGTTCCAACCCGAGCCAGCCAGGCAGGACCGAGAGGTAGAACCATCCGAGCAGCGCGAACATAAATACCTGGAAGATCGAGTTCAGCGCGACGAGTACCGCAGCTGCCTCACGGTCTCCACACGCTAGGTCGTTCCAGATGATGACCATCGCGATACACCGAGCGAGACCGACGATGATCAGACCGGTTCGGTATTCCGGCAGATCAGGCAACATCAGCCACGCGAGCGCGAACATCAGTGCCGGACCGAGCACCCAGTTCAGCGCCAACGAGCTGATGAGTAGCCTGCGGTCACCGGTAACAGAGTCGAGCCGGTCGTAGCGCACCTTCGCCAGCACCGGGTACATCATGATGAGCAGCCCGAGCGCGATCGGCAGCGAAATACCGTCGATCTGAACCTTTTCCAGCGCTGTGTTCAGGCCAGGAATCAGCCGGCCCAACAGCAGCCCGACGACCATCGCGATGCCGATCCAGATGGGCAGGAGGCGATCGAGCGTAGACAATTTTCCTACGACGGCAGGGTGTTCGTTCGTGACTTCCGACGTGCTCATGCGCTCACCTCGACGCGAATGTCGCGAGCAACCAGGACCGTCGACAGTGCTTCGAGCGCACCCGGTGTGACGCGGTAGTAGACCCAGGTGGCGCGGCGCTCGGAGATCAGGAGGCCGGCTTCTTTCAACACCTTGAGGTGATGGGAAATCGTCGGCTGCGAGACGTCGAAGTCGGCAGAGATATCGCACACGCAGGCTTCACCGCCGTCGTGGCTGGCAACCAGGCTGAACAGGCGCAGACGCACTGGATCGGCGAGCGCTTTGAACACCGTTGCCAATCCGTCCGCCTGAGCCACCGTCAGTGGCGTTCCGACCAACGGTGAACAGCGAACCCCGAGCAGGTCGGGTGATTCAGCTTGTTTCGACATGTGTCTATATTGACGGACTTCGATGGGTTGGTCAAACGGAGCCGCGCCCGGCTGGCGGAGCCCACCACCACTCCGGCAAGGACTCGAAGCGGATCCGGCGATCCTCGGAGAGCCGACCGTTCCGGTAAGCCGTGCGTTGGGCGCGCACCCACTCCCCGACTGGATAGCTGTCGAACGTCTCCGTACGAGTCGGGTGTGCGTGACCACGATCCGCGGAATAGGCCACCAAGGCGTCCCAGCCTTCGCGCCATTTCTGCGCGAGCGGATCCCAACTCCATCCCGGCAGAGCTTCCAACGCGGAAACGCGTTCCGGTGCAAGGCTTCCTCGCTTGTACTCAGCTCTGCGTTCGTTGGCCCACAGCCCGAGCCGAAAGCCCTCGTAGACTAACCGCTGCGCTGGTTGCGCGGACCCTGTGGATTCTGTGAAACTGCGCAGAGCCTTGATACCGTCGACCCAGCCCTGCTGATGGCGGCCCCACGTCCAACCTGACAGCGATTCCAATTCTTCGCAGCGGTAAGCGGGGAGAGTACCCGCGCGGTAATCCTCACGGCAGCGGTGCACCCATTGCCCGAGTGGATAGCTGTCGGCGACCCGGTAGTCGCGAGCGACATCCAGATGTCCGTGCTCGCCCAAGAAGGAACCTGCAAGAGAAATTCCACGCTGCCATCTGTGCGTTGTGCCGTCCCAATCCCAGTCGGGCATTGCCTCGAGTAGAGCTGCACGCGATGGCGTCAGAGTGCCTGCGGAATACTGCTTGCGCTGCACGGACATCCAGGCATCCAGATCGTGTCCGCGCACGATTCCACTCGCGCCGAGAACAGTTGTGCCATTCTCGGCGACGTACGACTGCAGGAGCAGAAGAAAGCTGCGCCAGCACTTCTTCGGTGCCACACCCCAATTCCAGCCGGCCAGGCCTTCCAGGGTGTCGACGCGGTCGTTTTCGAGTTGACCGTCCCAATAATCTTTGCGGCACTGGATGATCCACCGTCCGAGATCGAACCCACCGACGCGATTTCGAGCGGTTACGCCCAGGACCGAGCCACGGACCTCGAGGAAACGCGACAAGGCCGACAGTCCGATCTGCCAACCGTCGTCACCGGACGACATTGCTTTCGACGAATCGATCACGCGCAGACAGACGGCGCCAGTCGGTAGCCGACTCCGCGAATCGTTCGAATGAACTGCCCGTGCTCCGGATCGGGTCCGAGCTTCTCTCGCAATCTCCTGATGTGCACGGCGACGGTGTTCGTATCGGAAGAGTGCCCCCACACGGCGCGACTGATCTCTTCTTGACTCGCGACCCGTCCTCGGCATTCGATCAGAAACACCAACAGCTCGAGTTCGCGCTGAGTCAGCTGGACATCGCGTCCGCGTACTCGCGTCTCATAACACCGCCTGTCGACGTGTATCGGGCCCGCCGTAAACACTTTCTGCGCTTTTTCGCGATTTCCTACGTCCCCAGCGAAGGCAACGATTGCGGCAATGTCATAGGGCCGCGCGATGACGGCCGATGCGCCTGCCGCCAACGCTCTGGCGGCGAGCTCGTCTTCCCCCGGTCCTGCGCCGACCAGGATCGGAATACCGGAATGGCTGCGGACAGCCGCCGACACCTGCGTAGCGTCGACCGTTCCGGTATTCGCGGCGATAACCAACAGCGTCGGCGCTTCCGCGCCGACCGCAAGCAGCGCGTGCGCTCCGTCACGGCACCATATGGTGCGAACACCCAGTCGTGCAGCAGCGTCGATCAAGTCGGTGGCGGTCGCGGGGTCCGAATCGGTCAGCAGTAGCGGACCTTGTCGTTTATCGGACGTCACGAGCGACCCGATACCCATGGTGTCACCGTCCGACCCATCTCGATGGTCAACCCCGCGGACCCCCCTTTCTCTTGAAAACCGAACAAGCCGCATGGGCGCCTGCACGACGTTTAGCCGAACCGCCCGGAAATGTAGTCTTCCGTTGCCTTGACGTCAGGATTCGAGAAGATCTTTTCCGTGTCGTTGACTTCGATCAGCTTTCCGGGCTGACCAGTCGCGGCCAGGTTGAAGAAAGCAGTCTGATCGCTGACTCGCGCAGCCTGTTGCATGTTGTGCGTGACGATGACGATCGTGTAATCCTTTTTCAACTCCGAGATCAGGTCCTCGATCGCGAGCGTCGAAATCGGGTCGAGTGCCGAACACGGCTCATCCATGAGAAGCACGTCGGGCGACACCGCGATGGCGCGCGCGATGCACAGACGTTGCTGCTGGCCACCTGACAGCCCACCGCCCGGCTTGTCGAGGCGATCCTTGACCTCGTTCCACAGGTTTGCCCCGCGAAGCGACCGCTCGGCCACCTCGTCAAGCTGCTTTTTGTTCCGCTCGCCCTGCAGCTTCAGGCCCGCGACCACGTTGTCCTTGATGGACATCGTCGGGAAAGGGTTAGGTCGCTGAAATACCATGCCGATAGTGCGGCGCACTCCCACGGCATCGACCTGAGATCCGTAGATGTCTTCGCCATCGAGCAGAACCGAGCCTTCGACGCGGGCTCCAGGTGTCACTTCGTGCATCCGGTTGAGCGAGCGCAGCACGGTGGACTTGCCACAGCCTGACGGCCCGATCAGGGCGGTTACGTTGCGGGGAGGCACCGCCAGACTGACTGATTGCACAGCCTGGAAGGAGCCGTAGTAGATGTCGAGATCTTTGATGTCGATCCGTTTAGCCATGTCACATGTTCCCGTCGGGTCTAACGCTTGGCGGTCAAGAGTCGAGTTGCAATGGCGGCGAGAACGTTGAGCAGCGCGACGACGATGATCAACGTCAGTGCCGCACCCCACACACGCAATTGGCCCGCCGCCAGGGGGTTCGTCAGCTCCGTGTAGATCAACAACGGGAGCGACGCCATATTGCCGTCGAATACATCGAAATTGATCGACCTGCTGTACCCCACGAGGATCAGCACCGGCGCGGTCTCACCGATGATGCGCGCGACCGCCAGCAAGATTCCGCTGATGATGCCCGGTGCAGCAGTAGGGACAACGATGCGAACGATCGTCTTCCACTTCGGGATTCCCAACGCGTAGGACGCTTCGCGCAACTCGTCGGGAACCAGCTTCAGCATTTCCTCAGCTGATCGCACAACAACCGGCAACATCAGCAGAACGAGTGCCAAAGACACAGCGAACGCGCTCTGTGTGAAACCGAATGTCGTGATCCACAGGCTGAAGACGAACAGCGCCGCGACAATCGAAGGAACACCTGCAAGCACATCCACCATGAAGGTGGTGACGCGGGCCAATCGGCCGGTGCCGTACTCGACGAGATAGACCGCTGCCATCAAACCCAACGGCACGGCAATGATGGCAGCAATACCGGCCTGCACCAGCGTGCCGTACAGCGCGTGATAGATGCCTCCCGCGAATTGCTCGGGGAGGACGCCCTGCAGCGAGTTCGTCCACCAACCCGAGGACGTGACGCCGCGCCAACCCTTTTCGATCACTGTGTACAAAACCCACAGCAGCGGGATCAGCGCGATTCCGAACGCGCTGACGACAACTCCGGTAGCGACGTTGTTCTTGATCCGACGAGTAGTACTCACGTGCTTGAAAACCGGCGACTTGATCGGGCTGTCGACCAGGGAGGTGCCTGTACTCATCCGTTAACCTTTCCGCCTGCGATTGCCCGTGCTGCCGCATTGACGACAAAGGTCAGGGCGAACAACACGAATCCGGCGGCGATGTACGCACCGGTGGGGAGCGGAGCACTGAATTCCGCTGCAGCCGAGGCGATTTTCGAAGCAAAGGTGTAACCGCCGTCGAACAGCGACCAATGAGCGGCCTCCGCAGCCGACCGCAGAATGATCAGCACAGCCACTGTCTCGCCGAGGGCGCGACCGAGTCCGAGCATCGACGCCGCGATGATGCCACTTCGGCCGAAGGGAAGAACGGTCATCCGAACCACTTCCCACTTCGTGGCACCGAGCGCTTGGGCAGCCTCGATCTGCGATGTAGGCGTTTGCCGGAACACTTCTCGGGTGACCGATGTGATGATCGGCAGAATCATGACGGCGAGAACGATTCCGGCTGTGAAGATCGTTCCACCGCCGGCAACGGACACATTGCCCTCCGAGAACAAAAAGAACCAGCCGAGATTCTCGTTGAGGAACGTCGCTACTGGCTCCAACTGCGGCGCCAAGACGAATATGCCCCACAGCCCGAACACGATCGAGGGCACGGCGGCGAGTAGGTCGATAACCGAACTGAACGGCCGCGATAGCCGCGGCGGCGCATACCTGGTGAGGAACAACGCAATTCCCACCGCGATGGGCACAGCGATAAGCAGAGCGAACACCGAACTGAGCACAGTGACTGTCAGCAGGTCACGAATGCCGAAACGCATATTGGTTTCGTCGGAAGTAAGAAATTCGTTGCTCGTGAAGAAGTTGGCGTTGTTCGCCTGCAGAGAAGGAATAGCGCGGATCAGCAGGAACACCGCGATAAGGCCGATCGCAGCGACAATCGTCGCGCCGGCGGTCGTGGCGACCCACTTGAAGACTTTGTCGCCGACTTGCCGAGAGCCCGCTCCCAGAGTCGTCGAAACGGTTGGCGGCTTTGTACCGCTGTCATTGGGCATGCCGGGAATCTTTCCGCCCGCCCCCGGGGTCGTCGCACTATGCGACGACCCCGAGGAACGGGTTACTTCGGGCTGGAGGGCCATCGGTTGGACTTTCGGTCAGGAAATCGCGTTGACAGCTGCGGAAAGCTTCGCTTGGAAGGCTTCGGGCAGCGGAATGTAGCCGTTGTCGGTCAGACCTTCCTGGCCCGCTCCGATCGTCGACTGCAGGAATGCCTTGACGGCGGTGCCAACCTCGGCGTCCGGGTACTTGGAGCACACGATTTCGTAGGTCGCGAGAACGATCGGGTACGAACCGGCTTCGGTCGGCTTGTAGAACGACGACGTGTCGAGGACCAGGTCGTTGCCCTCGCCCTTGATCTTGGCGCCTGCGATGGTCTTTCCGACCGTCTCGGTGCTGATCTCCACGGCGTCCGGTCCAGCGGACGTCACGATCTTGGCGGTGCTGAGGTTCTGCGACTGAGCGTAGGACCACTCGTTGTACGTGATCGCGCCCTCCGTGTTCTTGACAGCGGCCGAGGTGCCCTCGTTACCCTTTGCACCTTCGCCTACGCCGCCGGCAAAGCCCTTACCTGCGCCCTTACCCCACGCACCGTCGGATGCGGCCTCCAGGTACTGCTGGAAGTTATCGGTGGTGCCGGACTCGTCGTTGCGGAAGATCACATTGATTTCTTCCGCAGGCAGTGACGCGCCTTCGTTCAGAGCTTTGATCGCTGCGTCGTCCCACGTCTTGATCGTGCCGTTGAAGATCTTGGCAGTCGTCGGTCCGTCGAGGACGAGGTTGTCGACACCCTCCACGTTGTACGTCACCGCGAGGGGACCGAACACGACCGGCAGGTTCCACGCGTCGGAGCCGCAACGGGTTTTGGCTTTGTCGTACTCGCCCTTGGAAGCCGACAGCGGTGAGTCGGATCCACCGATGTCGGTCTGCTTACCGATGAATTCGGTGACGCCCGCGCCTGAGCCGTTGGAGGTGTAGTTGAGGGTCTGCCCACTGCATGCCTGCTCGTAGGCATTGACGAACCTGGTCATTGCGTTGGCTTGTGCGGTCGAGCCACTTGCCTTCAGGGACGACTTGCCGCCGCACTGCACGTTGGATGTGTCACCCGAGGCACCGTTCGACGAGCTTGGCGCGTTGTTGTCGCTGCCACACGCGGAAAGAATCAGAGTGCTGGCTGCGAACAGGCTCAGGGCAGCACCGGATCGGTTGAGCTTCACGTAGCTCCTTCAAGATTGGGGTGGCGTGAACAGAGTCGCCACCGGTCAGGCCGAGTCGCGGAACGTATTCCGCCGAGCAAATCGGTCGTCGCTCGGCAGTGAACCTAGGTGTCCGTAATGAATGTCGAACAGCCCTTAGATGAACGAGAGATGAACCGATCGATCGGGAAGCTCGGCGACCCTTGACCGCGATCAATAGCTCAATCACTATTGAGTCAATGACTACTGACCTAGATGCCGATTTGTCCAAGCGAGCGTCGATTCACGCTGCACTGGCAGATGTCGGCCGACTGGCAATCGTGGATGCGTTGTTGCTCGCCGACGCGTCGCCGTCGGAGCTGCAGGTCCGGATTTCGATGCCATCGAACCTGCTCGCCCACCATCTCCGCGTACTCGAGCGAGCCGGCGTTGTGAGCCGCACGCGCTCCGAAGGTGACCGGCGACGCACCTACCTGCAGTTTGTTCCATCCGCCCTCGACGCGATGATTCCTTCCACCAGCCAGGACGCTTCCCGAGTCGTATTCGTCTGCACCCAGAACTCCGCCAGATCACAGCTGGCAGTCGCCGTCTGGAATCGACTGAGCGAGGTCCCTGCAGCATCGGGCGGAACCGCGCCCGCAGCCCGGGTTCATCCCCAAGCGGTCGCGGCCGCCGAGCGACTGGGACTCCGAATGCAACCCCGCCATCCACGCCGACTCGAGGACGTTCTTTCCCCCGGCGACCTCGTCATCGCCGTGTGCGACAACGCACACGAAGATCTGCCCGCCGATTCCCTACGAATGCACTGGTCGATCCCAGACCCCGTGCCCGCCAACCTGGATGCGGCCTTCGACCGAACCGTCGACGACCTCACCCAGCGCATCAGCCGTCTCGTGCCAGCACTCGACCCGACAAGCAACGGAGCCATCGCATGACACAGAACATCGAGACCATCCGCGAACTTTCCATCGATCAACGACTCGCACTAAAAACTGCGGCAACGCAACTGCTCACAGAGTTCGGCGACATGTTCGGCGTCGAGACGATCGAGCGGTTCCTGCACTCGTCCTACGATCAATTCGCCGGCCGCGCAACAGTAGTCAACTTTCTGCCATTGCTAGCCGAGCGGTTCGCCCGCCAACGCCTCCGTGCGTTGGCCAAGGTCGAGGGAAAATCGGACAACGGCCTGCCGACGGTACTATTCCTGTGCACCCACAACGCGGGCCGCTCGCAGATGGCAATGGGCTTCTTCGAACATCTTGCCGGCGACAACGCAGTGGCATGGTCGGGCGGTTCCGAGCCGGGCATCAGCGTGAACTCGGAAGCCGTTGCGGCCATGGCGGAGCGGGGAATCGACATCTCCCACGAGTACCCGAAGCCGTGGACCGACGAGGTCGTCCGCGCCGCCGACGTGGTCATCACGATGGGCTGCGGGGATGCGTGCCCGGTATTTCCCGGGCGACGCTACGAGGAATGGGTCCTCGCCGATCCAGCAGGTCTCGACGTCGATGCCATCCGGCCGATTCGCGACGACATCGAGAGGCGAGTCAGAGCACTCCTCGAGGAACTCGACGTCACTGTCGCTGCCTGACCGAATGCACGCGGGCCGCCGACGTCACTAGGTGGACACGGCATCGAGAATCTCTTGTACGGCGGGCCGCGCTCGATCGGCGTCGCCCGCGACCAGGCCGATCCTGGTCCTGCGGTCGAGCACGTCGGAGGCGTCCACCGCACCCTCGTTGGTGATCGCGAACTCGATCTCCGCCCTGGTGACGTCGACGCCGTCGGCGATCGGTTCGAGGGGCATGGCCACGGTTGCCGCATCGAGGACGGTCCGCGCCGCGCCGCCGTAACGTGCGACGAGCGAATCCGGCAGACCGTCGGTCGCTGTGCTCGCCGCGTGGGCGGGCGCGCCGATCAAAGGCAGGTTGTGGGTCTTGCATTCCGACGCCTGCAGGCCACGTACTTCGACTGCCTTGTCGACGGCATCCTGCGCCATCCGGCGGTAGGTGGTCAGCTTGCCGCCGACGATCGTGATCAGTCCGTTCGGTGATTCCAGTACGGCATGTTTGCGCGATACGTCCGAGGTTTCGCCGCCACCGCTGTCGAGTAGCGGTCGCAGTCCGGAGTAGGTGCCGCGAATGTCGTTGCGGGTCACTGGGACCTGCAGAGCGGTGTTCACGGTGTCGAGGAGGAAATCGATTTCCGAGTCAGCGGCCTGCGGTTCGTCGGGTATCGGGCCGGGCGCATCCTCGTCGGTGAGGCCGAGGTAGATCCGACCCTGCTGCTGCGGTAGCGCGAAGATGAAGCGACTGATCGAACCCGGCACCGGAACGGTCAGCGCTCCTGTCGGATTGCCGAACAGTTCCGCGTCGAAGACCAAGTGGGTGCCGCGGCTCGGGCGCAGCTTGATCGAGGAATCCACCTCCGCGGCCCACACGCCGGTCGCGTTGATGACCGCTTTTGCTGCGAGCGTGAAGGTTTCACCCGTTGTGGTGTCGGTGAGTCGAGCCGACGACCCGGTCACCTCGTCGGCGCGCACATGATTGAGGATCGACGCGCCGTGTTCGGCAGCGGTTCGTGCGATTGTCACGACCAGCCGAGCGTCGTCGACGAGTTGCCCGTCGAAGGCGAGCAGGCCACCTTTCAGCCCATCGGTGCGGACGCCGGGGACAAGTTCGATCGTCCTCGCCGCGTTCACCTTTCGCGATCGCGGCAGCACCGAACCCGGCGTGCGGGCCACCGCCCGAAGCGTGTCCCCAGCAATGAATCCCGTGCGGACGAGCAACCGGTGGGACAGCGTGATCGACGGCATCAGGGGAACGACCTGGGTCATCGCATGAATCAGGTGCGGCGCGGTGCGGGTCATAAGAATGCCCCGCTCGACAGCACTTTCGTGCGCTACGCCGAGCCGACCGGACGCGAGATACCGCAAGCCGCCGTGCACGAGCTTCGAACTCCACCTGCTGGTGCCGAAGGCGAGATCGTGTGCGTCGACGAGCACCGTCCGCAACCCGCGCGTTGCGGCGTCGAGAGCAATACCGACACCGGTGACGCCACCACCTACCACCAAGACGTCGACGTCGCTGCGGTCCGAGAGCTCTTCGAGGTGCCTGCGCCGTAGCCGGGCGTCCAGTTTCGCCGACTGGTCGGAAGTCATTTCGCTACTGCCTTTCTGCTCGGCGTGAGGATGCTGAGATGGCGAGGGAGCACGCTGATCTCGACGGGAAGCGGGCCGATGGGTTCGCCATCGGCATACGCCGTGATCCCCGCAGACTCGACGCGGATCGACGTGGTGCGGAACGTCTGCACCTCGGGCAACTCGATGTGCTTGCCGCTGAACACCTTCGGGAACGATCGCAGGAGATTCAGTCGCGAGCCGGCAGCGATCACGGTGACGTCGAGCAACCCGTCGGTCGGGTCGGCATTCGGGCAGACGAGCATGCCGCCGCCGTAGCTGCGTGTGTTTCCGATCGCCACCAATGTGATGTCCCGCTCGATCACCGTTCCATCGTCGAGCGTCAGCCGAAACGGCAGCGGCCGCAAGTTGGCCAACTCGGCCACAAGTGCAACGTTGTAACGCATTCGGCCGCGCGGCCACGACATGCGGTTGGTGCGGTCGGTGACCAGCGAGTCGAAACCTGCGGCCGCGATGGAACCGAAGTAGCGAGTGACCCCGTCCGCTCGTACAGCCTGCCCGACGTCGACTCGCGTCGAATTCCCGTCCGCGATGATGTCCGCCGCGGCCTCGGGATCGTCCCGCGGGATGTCGTAGGCACGAGCATGGTCGTTGCCGGTACCCGCCGGGATGATGCCGAGTGGCACATCGGTTCCGCAAAGCTGCTGCAGCGTATGGGAAATCATCCCATCGCCGCCGACAGCGGCGACCACGTCCGAACCGCGTTCGAGGACCTCCCTTGCCAGTCGTCGCGCATCGTCGGGGTCGCTACCGACGTACTCGTCGACCTGCAATCCGCGCTCACGCAGTCGCCGGACCGCACGAGCCGTGATCTCCCCGCTCTTGCCCGCACCCGACTTGGGATTGGAGAACAAAGCAACGCGCTTGGTCACGGAATCAGCTTCCCCGGGTTGAGGATTCCGGTCGGGTCGACGGCGGCCTTGACCGCGCGCAGCACACGCACGCCGAGTTCGCCGACCTCCTGATCCATCCACGGTCGATGATCTGCGCCGACCGCGTGATGATGGGTGATGGTGCCGCCGTTCGCCATGATCGCATCGCACGCAGCGTTTTTGGCCCGCTGCCACTGCGCTATCGGATCGCCGCGCTGCGCGCCGATCACGGTGAAGTACAACGAGGCACCCGTCGGGTAGATGTGCGAGATGTGGCACATCACAATCGATCCGGTTCCTGTTTCCTGCAACGTGGCTTGCAATGCCTGTGTCACAGCACCTTTGAGCCGATCCAGGTTGCCCCAGTCGGTCGCGGTCTCGAGTGTTTCACACAGCGCACCGTTCGCAAGCAGTCCGTCCCTGAGGTAGGGGGCGTCGAACCTGCCGTGCTCCCACGCCAGGGCAGGTTCGTCACCCAGCGACTCGCCCCCCGCAGCCAGAAGTGCCGCTCGGGTTGTCTCGTGCCTGCCGTTCACCTGATCGGCGGTGCCCTCGAAGACGGTCATGCCGATACAGCCACCGGAGACCTGATCGCCCCCGATCTTGTCGGTCATCGCCAGGTTCAGCCCGGTCTCGACCTCGTCGGACAACCTGATCACGGTGGGGCCGGTGCCGTTCTGGGTGACTGCGCGCAGCGCGGCAGCACCGGTTGCGAAATCGGGAAAGCGCCACGACTCGTGTCGCTTCTCGGCGGGGACCGGATGCACCCGCAACCGCACCGCGGTGATGATGCCGAAGGTGCCCTCGGAGCCGGAGAACAACTCACGCAGGTCCGGACCTGCGGCCGATTTCGGCGCGCGGCCGAGGTCGAGCACACCTTCCGGGGTGATGACCCGAAGGCCGCGGATCATGTCGTCGAAGCGGCCGAAACCGGCAGAATCCTGACCCGACGAGCGGGTTGCCGCGAACCCGCCGATCGTGGCGAAACGAAAGCTCTGCGGATAGTGGCCGAGTTCGTAGCCCTGTTCGGCTAGCAGTGCTTCAGCGGCAGGACCGGTAAGACCAGCACCGAGCGTTGCCTCACGCGAGACCTCGTCGAGTTTGCTCAACTGATCGGAGTGGTGCAGATCGAGCGAGATCACGGCGGCAAAGTCACCGCGGATCGGTTCGAGACCACCGGTCACCGAAGTGCCGCCGCCGAACGGTACGACCGCTATGCGTCGCTCGACACAGACAGCGAGCACAGCGGCGACCTCCTCGTCGGTCGCGGGCAGAACCACCGCGTCCGGCGCGTCTTGCACATCGCGGCTTTTGCGGCGAAGCAGATCGAACGTCGATTTACCGCCTGCGCGAGGCAGTCGGTCCGCGTCGGCGGTACTGAAGTTCTCGGCTCCGACCGCAGCGGTGAGAGCAGCAATATCGTCGGGCGTCAGCGCGGACGGCCGCAGCACAACGTCTGCCGCATCCGGTGTGTCCACGTGCTGCAACTCGCCGAAAACACTTGTCAACAGGGTGAGAATCCTGTCCGACAACGGCTTTGCCAGCGCCGGATCACCCCATGCATTCCACTTCATCAACGGTTTGGGCAGGGTCGGCGCAGCGGTGTTCACTCGATACTCCTTCGGTCTGCAGATCTTTGGTTCAGCCTTGCACTTCCTGCAGTTCTCGGATCGCTTCTCGAACTTTTCGTGCGAAGGGTATCGATCCCGACGGCAGGCGCACGCCACCGGATTCGTCTTGCCGGAATGCCAGAACAGAACTATATTCTGTTTATGCAGGTTCGAGATCGGTTGATTCTTGCCGCAGAGCGTCTCTTTGCCGAGCACGGCGCCCTCGACACGACGCTGTCCGACATCCGAGCCGACGTCGGCGTCAGCGTCGGCGCGCTCTATCACCACTTTCCCGACAAATCGCAGCTGTACCGCCAGGTCTGGGAACACGCACTCGGCGACTATCAGGAGCAGTTCTGGAACGTCCTGCGGGACAGCGATACCGCCGAAGACGGCATCAAAGCTGTTGTTGCACAGCATCTCCACTGGGTTGCGAGCAACCGATCGCGCGCCACGGTGCTCATGGGCGCCAAGCCAGCAGGCATGGCATCGAACGCCGCAAACGTGGAGTTCTTCCGAAACACCATGCGCTGGTGGCGGACCCACGCCGGCTACGACGCTGTCAAGGCGCTCGACTTCAACGTCGTCTACGCACTGTGGCTCGGGCCTGCACAGGAATTTTCGCGGCTGTGGCTCGGCGGCGAACTCGAACAAGATCCGACCGACGTTGCCGACGTACTCGCCGACGCCGCATGGCAGGCCGTCAAGGCACCGGACATCAGGACACCGGACACCAAGGAGACCCGATGACCCTCACCATCGACGACGCGCGCCGGATACTCGCCGGACAGCCGTTCAATTCGCTTGTCGGCGGACGGATCACGTTGTTCCGCGAGGGCGAAGCAACCCTGCAGATCCCGATCCGGGACGAACTGCGGCAGCAGTTCGGTCTCGTCCACGGTGGCGTCCTCGCCTACGCGGCGGACAACGTGCTGACGTTCGCCGCCGGTTCGGTGCTCGGCCCGAACGTTCTGACCGCAGGCTTCACGATCACCTATCTCCGCCCAGCGGCAGGCACGACGTTGCGCGCCGAAGCGAAGGTGATCAGTGCTACTCGTCGACAGGCGTTGTGCCACTGCGAGATCTACTCGGACGAGGCCGACCGGGCACCTGTCTTGGTTGCGGCGGCCCAAGGTACGACCAAGCTGATCGAGAAGGCTGCTTGATCAGTCGACCGCTAGCACGGCCTTACCGAGTACTCGACCCTCTTCGAGATCGAGCAGTGCCTGCGCCGCGTCGGCGAGCGGGTACGTCGCCTGCACAACGGGACGCAAACCGGCGGCAACCAATCGAGTCAGCGAATCGTGCACCTCTCTGACCGCACCGAGGTCGTGCCGCAAGAATTCGCCCCAGGCGGCCCCGACAATGCTGATGTTGCGGAAGAGCACACGATTGATCTTGACGGTCGGAATCGAACCACCCGCGAAACCGATGACCACCAGCCGACCCTCCGGCTTCAGCACGCGCACGGCGTCGTCGAACGCATCGCCACCAACGGGATCGACAACTACCGCGACCCCGTCGTCGCCGGCTAGTTCTCGAACGACCCCATCCCAGCCGGGCGCCAATCGGACCACTTCGTCCGCGCCGAGCGAGCGCAGGAAGTCGTCCGCACTGTCGCGACGAACGACCGCAATCACCCGCGCACCGTGTGCCTTCGCGAGTTGAATTGCGGCGGTGCCGACTCCGCCCGCGGCGCCGAGCACCACAACCGTCTCCCCCGCGACCAACTTCGCCCGTCGCAGGTAGGCGAACTCCATCGTCTGATAGTTGATGATCATCGACGCGCCTTCGGCGAACGACAGCTCGTCGGGCAGCGGGAGCACCAGCTGCTCCGGTGCCGCTGCGCGTTCCGCGTAACCACCCAGGAAGGGCAGCGTCGCAAGCACACGCTGACCGACGGCGAACTCGCTGACTTCGGGCGCCGCCGTGACCACACCCGCAATCTCCGAACCCGGGACGAAGGGCGGATCGGGTCGCATCTGGTACTTGCCGTAACTGACGAGCAGATCCGGAAAGCACACGCCGACAGCACGAACCTGAATGGACACCATGCCGGTCGTCACGGGCTCGGGCACTTCGCCGAACTCGATTCCTGCGGGCCCAGTGAGGCTGGTCACCTGGATTGCGCGCACTCGATCTCCGTTCACGGGTCGGACTGTTACCTGTGTCTAGGTTGTCCTGATCGATGCTATGTCGCGATTGCCCCGTAAAGTTCATGGGGACAACGCACCGACACCGCGGATCACGAGGAGCCGACCAGTGTCACTCGACCAGCCGCTAGCCCCGCCACCAGCTGACGGGTTGGGATTCACTTCGTCATGGCCAGTGCGCGCAGCCGACGTCGATCCCGACAACCGGCTCCGACTCGATGGCGCGGCGCGATACCTGCAAGACATCGCCTGGGAGAACCTGCAGTCCACCTTCTTCGCATCGACGGATCCGTTCTGGGTCGTTCGTCGCACCGTCGTCGATGTGCTTCGACCCGTTGTCTGGCCCGACGTCGTGGAGTTGCGACGGTGGTGCTCGGGCATGTCGACCCGCTGGACCAACATGCGGGTCAGCATCAACAGTCCTGGTGGCGGCCTCATCGAGTCCGAAGGTTTCTGGATCAACATCAGCGAGAAGACCGGTCTGCCCACGCGCATCAGCGACGAGGGCCTCGGCTACCTTGCTCAGACAACCGACCAGCACAGGTTGCGGTGGCGGCCGTGGCTGGCCGAACCGCCACCTCCGGAGTCGGAGCGCGACACCACGTTCTGGCTACGCGCGACCGACATCGACCAGTTCAATCACCTCAACAACGCGGCGTACTGGCACGCCATCGAAGAGCGTCTGCTCGACCTGCCGAAACTGGTCGCCGTTCCGCATCGCGCCGTGCTGGAGTACATCGCGCCGATCTTTCCGCGCGAGTCGGTATCGATCCGGACTCGCCTCGAAGGCGGCGACGGGCGCACCGGGACACCGACACTCAAACTTTGGTATGTCGTCGACAACGACGTGCGCGCTGTCGCCCGGGTCGCGCCACTGACGGACAGCACGGACTGACGTCAGCCCTTTCTCGCGACGTCGATCATCTCGGCAACCGAGGTGAACTTGACCCGCGGCCTGCCGGCTGCTTTGCCTTGCTGCCGCTCTGCCTGATCGATGGCACGCCAGCCCGCGCGGTCGACCACGTCCGACTGCCGACTCGCCAGGAGTTTCTGCAGTGCCGCACGATCTTTCGCCGGCTTCGCGAGTACGCCGGCCTCGAAGTCGGCCAAGATCTGCGCGACCGTCTGTTCGGCGTCGGTCTTGTTGGAGCCGATGATCCCGCGTGCGCCACGCTTGATCCAGCCCGTCACGTACACACCCGGAACCGGAGCTCCGTCGTCGCCGAGCACCCTGCCCTTGTCGTTGGGCACGACACCACGGCGATCGTCGAACGGCAACGAATCGATAGGCAGCCCTTTGTAGCCGATCGATCTGATGACGAGCGACGTCTCGATCGTCTCCGTCCGGTCCGTCGCTACAGCGGCGAGGTCGGCATCGAGTTCGTTCTCGACGACGCGGATGCCCTCGACTCGGTCGGTACCGAGAACCTCGACGGGAGATACCAGGTAACGGAACACAATTCGCTTGCGGCCTGGATCGACTGGCTTGCCCGCATACTCGCCGGCAAGTTGCACCTTCAGCTTGATCGGCGGCTCGGTCTCGCGATCGTCCACGATCGCCTGGCTCGCAGCATCCAGCACCACATCGTTTTCGTCGATCACGATGTCGATGTCCTTCAGGTACGCGAGCGCCAGGAACTCCGACGAGGTGTAGGCGGCCTGCGCGGGTCCACGGCGGCCGAGCAACACAACTTCACGAATATTGCTGTGCCGTAACGCTTCCAGTGCATGGTCGGCGATATCGGTCTTGGCGAGGTCGTCGACGCTGAGCGTCAGGACACGAGCGACATCGAGGGCGACGTTGCCATTGCCGACGATGACGGCACGCTCGCCCGACAGGTCGAAGGTGTGGTCGGCGTAATCGGGATGGCCGTTGTACCAGGCGACGAATTCCGTTGCGGCGTGGCAACCTTGCAGGTCCTCACCTGGGATGTCGAGCCGCCGGTC
The DNA here is from genome assembly GCF_043944905.1 of Antrihabitans spumae. NCBI lineage: Bacteria > Bacillati > Actinomycetota > Actinomycetes > Mycobacteriales > Nocardiaceae > Antrihabitans > Antrihabitans spumae. The sequence continues at coordinate 128,418 of NZ_JBIMSN010000003.1, read as the reverse complement.
GCTGGACGCGCCGACGCCGTAGACCACGGCGTGATGATGCTCGAGCAACTCGTCGTGGCTGATGTGCTTGCCGACCTCGACGTTGAGGTGATACTGAAACGTCTCGCGCTTGAACGCCGATTCGAACATCGCGCTGACACCCTTGGTGCCAGGATGGTCCGGCGCGACACCAGCACGAACCAGACCCCATGGGGTCGGCAGCTTTTCGAGCATTTCGATCTCGACGTCGGCGCGCATCAGTAGATTCTCGGCGGCGTAACACGCAGCCGGACCCGCACCCACAACCGCGACCCGCAGCGTGCCGAGAGATTTCGGCGGACGAACCGGGATGACGAGAGGCGAGACGTCCGGCTCCAGCGGATGCCGCTCGAACCAGGCGGCGTTGACATCCTTGAATCGCGCTAGCGACGCCGACAACTCGTCTTCGGAGAAGATCGCGTCGACCGGGCAGGCGTCGACGCAGGCGCCGCAGTCGATGCACGTGTCGGGGTCGATGTAGAGCATCTCGGTGCTGTCGAATTCTCGTTGCTCCGGTGTCGGCCGAATGCAGTCGACAGGGCATTCGGAGATGCAGCTCGCATCGTTGCAGCACTGCTGGGTGATCACGTAGGCCATGTGTCGATCCTCGTCGTGCAATCAATCGTCGAGTAGGTCAGGGTGACCATAGTTTGAACATTGTCTCCTCAAGTGTGCCGCACGAGTATCGGGCGCATACCGTGTTCGTATGACACGGCGAGTACTGATCCTCATGCGGCACGGCAAGTCCGCATATCCGACCGGGATCGGAGATCACGAGCGTCCCCTCGCACCTCGTGGGCAACGCGAAGCCGCACTTGCCGGCGACTGGTTGCGAGAGCATCAACCGCCCGTCGACGGGATCCTGTGCTCGACATCGCTGCGCACTCGGGAGACGTTGATCGCGACCAAGCTAGACGCCCCGACCCGCTTCGACGAGACGATCTACGGCGCATCGCCGCATCAACTGATCGATCTTGTGCACGGTGTCGACGACGCTGTTTCGACGCTGCTGATCCTCGGCCATGCGCCCGGCATGCCGTACACCACATGGGAACTGGCCTCGAATCGCAGTTCACCGCCCGCCGAGCAGGTCAGCAAGAAGTTCCCCACCTCTGCGCTGGCGATCCTGGAATTCGATCTGCCGTGGTACCAGCTCGATACCGGCCTCGCCGAGCTGGTTGCGTTTCATATTCCAAGATAGGGCGCTCCGCGCCTCGTGAGTCTTTTCTTCAGGTTCTGACCTCCGAAAAGACTCACGAGCGGCGGAGCCGCCTACGCTCGTGGGGTGACTCTCGTCGCCGGTATCGATTCGTCAACCCAGTCCTGCAAGGTCGTCGTCCGCGACGCCGCGACCGGCGCTCTCGTGCGCTCCGGACGCGCCAAACACCCGCCCGGCACCGAGGTCGACCCTCAACACTGGGCGGACGCGATGGCCGAGGCGATCGCCGACGCGGGCGGCCTCGACGACGTCGACGCCATCTCTGTCGGAGCCCAACAACACGGCATGATCTGCCTCGACGCCGACGGCGCGGTCGTCCGGCCCGCACTGCTGTGGAACGACACCCGCTCAGCCTCCTCGGCTGCCGACCTCGTGAGCGACCTCGGTGGCGCGCAGGCCTGGACCGATGCGGTCGGTGTGGTTCCGGTCGCCGCGATAACGGCAGCCAAACTGCGCTGGCTTGCCGACAACGAACCCGACGCCGCCGACCGGACCGCAGCGGTCTGCCTGCCGCACGACTGGCTGACCTGGCAGCTCACGGGTGCTGCGGGTCTGGACACGTTGACGACCGACCGGGGTGACGCGAGCGGCACCGGCTACTTCTCGGCCGCGACGAACGCCTACCGAACCGATCTGCTGAGTCTCGCTCTGCGCGGACGCGAGCCGCTGCTACCCCGGGTCGCGGGTCCGTCGGAGGTGGTCGGCCGGGCTTCGTCGACAGGCGCGGCACTCGGTCCGGGTACCGGTGACAACGCCGCAGCCGCGCTTGCGCTCGACGCCCGCGACGGCGATGTGGTCGTATCGATCGGAACATCCGGCGTGGTGTCCGCCGTCTCGACGGTGACGCCGAACGACGCCTCGGGTGAGGTCGCCGCGTTCGCCGACGCGACCGGACGGCAGCTGCCACTGCTGTGCACACTGAACGGTGCGCCGGTGCTCGACGCCATGGCGAAGCTGCTCGGCGTCGACCATGCCCGTTTGGCAGAGCTGGCGTTGGCCTCGGCGAGCGAAGGCTTGGTGCTCGTTCCCTTCCTCGAAGGTGAGCGGACCCCCAATCGTCCTGCTGCAACCGGCGCGATACACGGACTACGGCAACACAATTCGACTCCAGGCCATCTGGCGAGGGCCGCGGTCGAGGGGCTGCTGTGCGGGCTTGCAGACGGCATCGACCGACTGCGGCACCAGGGTGTGCGGACCGACCGCGTGCTGCTCGTCGGCGGCGGCGCGCGCTCCACAGCGATTTGCGAACTCGCGCCTACGATTTTCGGTGTTCCCGTCGCCGTTCCCGAACCGGGCGAATACGTCGCCGATGGTGCTGCTCGACAAGCTGCGTGGGCGTTGTCGGGCAACGTTGAACCGCCGCGCTGGACCCACGCGACGGCGACCGTGTACGACGGTGTCGCGACGCCCGAGATCAGGGAGCGGTACGGGTCGGTCCGCGAGCTGACCGACGGGTCGCCGCTACTCGGCTAGTTGTGCCACCGTCGCTCGTGCGCCGATTGTGTGCAGCGAATCGAGGCCGGCCAGGTAGGCCTCGACGAACCTAGGCTCGTCGATCAGGTCGCCGAACACCGCTCGATCGGTGAGAAATGCGGTGGGGTCCTCGTGTTGCGACGCGGCGAGCGGCATCAGTCGATCGCGCAGTTGGTCGACGATGGTGATCGGTTCACCTTCCTCGTCCACGGCCTCGGCGTACCTTGCCCAACTTGCCACAACCGCTGCCGCGCAGGTGATCTCGCCGCCGGACTCGAGCTGGTGCCTGATGACAGGCAGCAGCCACTTCGGAATTCGATCGGACGATTCGGCACACAGCCGGGCAACGGTATCGCGCACGGACGCGTTCGAGAAGCGCTCGATCAGGGTGTGCTTGTATTCGTCGAGGTCGACGCCGGGTACCGGCCGCAGCGTCGGCGTCGCCTCGTTGTCCATGTACCGCAACAGGAATCGCGCGAACAGCGGATCCTGGGCGACCTCGTGCACAAGTCGGTAACCACTCAGATAGCCGAAGTAGCACATCGATTGATGGCTGGCGTTGAGCAACCTGAGTTTCATCAACTCGTACGGCGCGACATCGTCGACGAGTTGCACACCGACACTGTCGAAGTCGGGGCGGCCGAGTGTGAAGGAGTCTTCGAGCACCCATTGGGTGAACGGTTCGGTCGCTACCGGCCAGGCGTCGTCGATGCCGTACCGCTCTGCGATCTCCGCGGTCGTCGCAGCCGTCGTCGCCGGCGTGATGCGGTCGACCATCGAGTTCGGAAACGCGCCCTCGGTCTCGATCCAGTTTGCGAGATCGGGGTCTCGCAGCCGTGCGAACGCCGTGAACGTCGACCGCGCGATGTGGCCGTTGCCCTCGATGTTGTCGCAGGACATGATCGTGAACGGAGGGAGACCGCGCGCCCGACGGCGAGCGAGCGCCTCGATGACGTAGCCGAAAGTTGTTGCAGGGACGGCATTCGGCACCAGGTCGGCAACGATGGCCGGATTGTCCGCGTCGAACTCGCCCGTCGTCGCCGAGAAGTTGTAGCCGCCTTCAGTGATGGTCAAGGAGACGATGCGGGTCGCCTCGTTCGCCATCGTCGCGATCACCTTCTCCGGATCGTCCGGAGCATAGAGGTATTCGACGATCGACCCGATCACGCGCGCCGTCCACGAACCGTCGGGAGCAGTCACCGCCAGCGTGTAGAGGCAGTCCTGCGCGGCCAGCACGTCGCGCATAGTTCGATCCGACGGGAGTACACCGACCCCGCAGATGCCCCAGTCCCGAGCGCCGCCGCGTTCGAGCAGCGCATCGACGTACATCGCCTGGTGTGCACGGTGGAAACCACCGACGCCGAAATGCACTATGCCGACCGTGATCTCGGAACGGTCGTAGGTCGGCACCGACACCGAATCGGCGAACTGCGCGACCGACTTTGCGTCGAGTCGCACCGAACCCGACTTTCGATCGACCACCGCGGCCATTGCTACCTCCCTGCTACATCGACGACTGCTTTGATACTGCCTTCGATCCGGTCAGCAGCGAGCGCGTCGGCGACCTGATCGAGGGTGAATCTGTGCGTGACCATCGAGTCCAGATCGACGGATCCCGCCTCCACGAGTTCACGGGCCGTCGGCCAGGTGTTGGCATATCGAAACACACCGGTGAGGACCAACTCTCGGGTTTGCAGCAACGACACCGGCATCGACAGCTCGTCGGCGCCCATTCCGACGAGCACGACGGTCCCAGCCGGCCGCACGGCATGCATGCCGTCGACGACGGCTCGCGGGGCACCCGATGCGTCGATGAAGGCGTCGACCCGCAGCGCGCGAACATCAGCGGTGAGCGGATCGAGGACCTCGTGTGCGCCGAACCGTGTCGCGGCCGTTCGCCGACTCGGATCGGGGTCGGAAACGACAACTCGCGTCGCTCCGAAAGCTCTGGCTACCTGCAACGTCACCAATCCGACCGGTCCGGCCCCTGCAATCAAAACGTGCGCGCCTGCGACGACACCCGCCTTACGGACAGCGGCGATTCCCACCGAAAGGGGTTCGAACAGAGCCGCCGCGTCGTTGCTGATCGAGTCCGGAATTCGATGTGCAAACGACGACTGAATCGTGACGAACTCGCACAGCGCACCGTCGACCGGCGGGGTTGCGTAGAACTTCATGTGTGGACACAGGTTGTGCCGGCCTGACCGCGACTCCTCGGAGGTCGGATCGGGGTGCTGTGGCTCGATCGAGACACGCTGACCGATCCGCTCGCCATCGACCTCGGAACCAACCGCGACGATCCTGCCTGCTGCCTCGTGACCGAGTATCAGGGGCGATTCGACGACGTACTCGCCGATTCGGCCGTGCCGGAAGTAGTGCGCGTCGGATCCGCAGACACCCACAGAACTGACTCTGACCAGTACCTCGTCACGCGCGGGCCGTGGCGTCGGGCGCTCCTGCAGCTCGATGACGCCGGGCGCAATCAGCACGCTTGCACGCATCGTTCTCGGCGGCGACTCCGGCGGAGAGAGTGTTGTGTACGTCACATTCTGATGTTAGCGTACGAGAGCAAGCGTGCACGAGCTGAGCATCTGCTCACCGCGAACGCGAAACTCGACGAGGAGTGCGTGTGACAACGGATCCAGTGCGCCCGGGCGCATCCGACGACGTCCGACTGGCCCTGCGAGCGGCGACGCTCTATCACCTCGAAGGTGCGACGCAGGCGGACATCGCCGCGAAACTCGGCGTTTCGAGGCCGACCGCCGGTCGCCTCATCGCACGGGCACGAGCCCAAGGCTTGGTACGGATCGAGATCAGCGTCCCCGACGATCTCCGGTCCGCCGTACACACCGACATCGAACGAGACCTGGAACGCCAGTTCGGTCTCACCGAGGCCGTTGTGATCGGCGATGTGCCCGACGGTTCCGCGACCGGCTACCAACCGCTCGGCCGGTCCGCGGCCGCAGTCCTCGGCCGCCGCCTGCAAGCCGACGACACCCTCGGATTCACCTGGGGCCCGGAGACAGTCGCGGTCGCTCAAGCGCTACGCACCAAAACGACGAAGTGCGCCAACGTCGTTCAGCTCGACGGCTCGATGACGTCGATCGACTATCAGACCGGAGTCGACTACACGCTCGGACGATGCGCGACACAGTTGCAGGCGACCCCCGTCCGACTCCATGCGCCCCTCTACGCCGATCCAGCCACAGTGACTGCGCTGGAACAGGATTCGATCATGGGGCGTGCTCTGAGTCTCGGCCGCAAAGCCGAGGTGATGATGTTCGGCGTCGGTCCGGTGTCGACCTCGACCACACTTTTCGAAGGTAGCTACATCGATACCGCGATCCTCGACGAACTCCGCACGCATGGCGCGGTCGGGGAAATCGGCGGCCGCTTCTATCGCCTCGACGGCAGCATCGTCGACGGTCCACTTCCCGCGCGCACCGTCTCGGTACCGCTCGAAGCGATCCGCGACTGCCGCGCATCGTTACTCGTTTCCGGAGGCGAACTGAAGCACGAGGCAATTTTCGGAGCGCTTGCCGGCGGCATGGCGAAGATCCTCGTCACCGATATCAATTGCGCACAGTGGCTTTTGGAACAAAAGGAGGAATCGGCAACATGAAACCCCGATCGAAGTTGGTCGCAACAGCGCTCGCGATGACCACCGCGATCACCGTTGCAGGCTGCGCAGGCGCCGGTTCCTTCACAGGCGGCGGCGGTGACACGGTCACGGTTGCGATCATCTCGAACTCGCAGATGCAGGACGCCATCAAGCTGTCCGACGAGTTCGAGCGCGACAACCCAGGCATCAAGCTCAAGTTCGTGTCCCTGTCGGAGAACGAAGCGCGCGCCAAAATCACCGCGTCCGTCGCGACCGGCGGCGGTGAGTTCGACGTCGTGATGATCAGCAACTACGAAACTCCGCAGTGGGCCGAGAACGGTTGGCTCACCAATCTTTCCGACTACGCGAAGCAGACGCCCGGCTACGACGAAGACGACTTCATTCCATCCCTGAAGAAGTCACTGTCGTACGAGGGCAGCATGTACTCGGTCCCGTTCTACGGTGAATCGTCGTTCCTGATGTACCGCAAGGACCTCTTCGAACAGGCCGGACTGACGATGCCCGCCGAGCCGACCTGGGAGGAAGTGGCCGGTTACGCCGCGAAGTTGAACGATCCAGGCAACCTCTCCGGCATCTGCCTCCGCGGCAAGCCCGGCTGGGGCGAGGTACTCGCACCGCTCGACACCGTCATCAACGCCTTCGGCGGACGCTGGTTCGACGAGAACTGGAACGCACAGCTGACCAGTCCGGAAGTTGTTCGCGCAGTGAACTTCTACGTGGACACGGTGCGCGACTACGGTCAACCCGGCGCCGCGACGAGCGGCTTCAGCGAATGCGCGACTCAGCTCTCGCAGGGCAATACCGCGATGTGGTACGACTCCACCGCCGCGGTCTCGGTGCTCGAGGACCCGTCGTCGAGCAAGGTTGTCGGGAAGATCGGCTACGCGCCGGCACCATCGGCGGCAAAGAGCGACAACGGTTGGCTGTACTCCTGGTCGCTCGGCATTCCCAAGACGAGCGAAAGGCCCGACGAGGCTTGGAAGTTCGTGGCGTGGATGACCAGCAAAGAGTATCTGCGCAACGTCGGCGAACAGCTCGGCTGGGAGCGAGTACCGCCAGGCAGTCGGCTGTCGACCTACGAGATTCCCGAGTACAAGGAAGCCGCTGCGGCATACGGACCGCCGACTCTCTCGGCGATGGAAAAGGCGGATCCAGAACGTCCGACCGTGCAGCCCGTGCCCTACACCGGAGTCCAGTTCCTCACGATCCCTGAATTCCAAGATCTGGGAACACGGGTCAGTCAGCAGATCAGTGCAGCCGTAGCCGGACGCATCAGCGTCGAGGACGCACTCGAACAAGCACAGCAGTATGCCGAGGTGGTCGGCAAGACCTATCAGGAGGCACAGTAGCCATATCAAGGGCAACAACAGAAGTGGCGGCCGCTACCGCGCCCGAAGCCGAACCGGCGCCGAAACTGAGGTCCAAGCGCGATCACGTCACCCGTGCCGAGAAATGGCGCCTACGTGGACCGCTGCTGCCAGCGCTGATCTTTATGATCGTGATCACGCAGATTCCGTTCCTCGTCACGCTGTACTACTCGACGCAATCCTGGAACCTCGTCCGCCCGGGTTCGCGAAAATTCAACTGGCTCAACAACTACGTCGATGTCTTCAAGGACAGTCAGTTTCGTGAGGTCGCCCTCAACACGGTGATCATGATCGTCGGGACCGTCATCATCTCGGTGATCCTCGGCCTGCTGCTTGCATTGTTGCTCGACCGCCAATTCTTCGGTCGGGGCATCGTGCGGACGCTGCTGATCACGCCCTTCCTTGTGACTCCCGTTGCGGCGGCGCTGATCTGGAAGACGACGATGCTCGACCCGGTCTACGGTCTCATCAACTTCGTCCTGAAACCGTTCGGCGTCGGGCAGGTCGACTGGATCAGTAAGTACCCGCTGGCGTCGGTCATGGCCGACCTCGTGTGGCAGTGGACGCCGTTTATGATGTTGCTGATTCTCGCTGGGCTGCAATCGATGCCACGCGACATCATGGAGGCCGCACGCGTCGACGGCGCCGGTTCCTTCAAACTGTTCCGCGAGCTGACGCTGCCGCACCTCCGTCGATTCATCGAGTTGGGCGCCGTCCTCGGGGCCGTCTACCTCGTCAATACCTTCGACGCGGTCTACATGATGACGTCGGGCGGACCAGGTGTCGCAAGCTCGAACCTGCCCTATTACATCTATCAACGCGCCTTCCTCGGCTTCGACATCGGCCAGGCGGCAGCGATGGGTGTCGTGACAGTTGTTGCCACCATCATCATTTCGACGTTGGCACTGCGCTTGATCTTCAAGAGCTTCACCGGAGCCGAGGAGGCAGCCTGATGAGTACCGTGCTGAACAAAACCGCTGCCGAGACCGCCACGGACACAGCCGCGATTGCCAAGAAGGCCAAGCAGAAGCGCCGGTGGAGTCGCGACTCGATCTGGTCGGTCGTCGCCTGGATCGTGGGACTCGGATTCTTCTTCCCGGTCCTGTGGATGGTGCTCACCGCGTTCAAACAGGAGAGCGATGCGTACACCGATCCGCCATCGGTCATCTTCACCCCGACCCTCGAACAGTTCCGATCCGTGCTGTCGAGCGGGATCGGTACGACGTTGATGAATTCGGCTTTCGCGACCGGCATTTCGACGATGCTGGTCCTGCTGCTCGGCGTCCCCGCAGCGTTCGCACTCTCCCTGCGGCCCGTCAAAGGCACCAAGGACGCTCTGTTCTTCTTTATCAGCACAAAGATGCTTCCCGTAGTCGCTGTGATCATTCCGCTGTACGTGATCGTCGGCGACATCGGCATGCTCGACAACGTCTGGACACTCGTAATCCTCTACACGGCAATGAATCTACCCATCGCCGTCTGGATGATGCGATCGTTCTTCCTCGAAGTACCCAGCGAGCTGCTCGAGGCCGCCAGCATGGACGGCGCCAGCCTCTGGCGAGCGGTCCGCGAAGTGATCCTGCCGTTGGTGTCTCCCGGTATCGCCGCGACCGCCCTGATCTGCGTGATCTTCTCGTGGAACGAATTCTTCTTCGCGGTGAACCTGACAGCCGTTCAGGCTCAGACGATTCCGGTCTTCCTCGTCGGCTTCATCACCGGCCAGGGCCTCTACTGGGCGGAACTGTCGGCAGCTGCCGTACTCACCGCACTGCCGGTCGTGCTCGCAGGCTGGTTCGCACAGAACAAGCTCGTGCGCGGCCTGTCGTTCGGCGCCATCAAATAGCACACTCCCCCAACATCTTTCGTCTGCACACTAGGAGCAACCACCATGGCTGAGATCTCGTACCAGAAAGCGTCCTGCATCTACTCCGGCGCCGACAAGCTAGCCGTCGACTCGCTCGATCTCGAAATCGAAGACGGCGAATGCGTCGTCCTCGTCGGACCTTCCGGTTCAGGTAGGAGCACCGCACTACGGATGCTCGCCGGCCTCGAAGAGATCGACGATGGCAACATCACGATCAACGGAAAGGACATGGTCGGCGTTCCGTCCAAAGACCGCGACATCGCGATGGTGTTCCAGAACTACGCGCTCTACCCGAACAAGACGGTCGGCGAGAACATGGGCTTCGCGCTGAAGATGCGCGGTGTCGACGCCGACGAACGCAAGCGACGCGTCGCCGAGGCCGCAAAAGTTCTCGACCTCACCGAGTACCTCGACCGCAAGCCAGGCAAGCTGTCGGGCGGCCAGCGTCAGCGAGTTGCCATGGGCCGCGCGATCGTTCGCGAACCACAGGTCTTCTGCATGGACGAGCCGCTCAGCAACCTCGACGCCAAATTGCGGGTGCAGACCCGTACTCAGATCGCGGCCCTGCAACGGCGACTCGGAACGACGACCGTCTACGTGACCCACGACCAGGTCGAGGCCATGACAATGGGCGACCGCGTCGCAGTGCTCAAGTTCGGCAAACTGCAACAGTTCAGCTCACCGACCGAACTCTACGATCGGCCTGCCAACGCGTTCGTCGCAGGGTTCATCGGCTCGCCGGCGATGAACCTGTTCAATGCTCGGATCGTCAGCGGTGGGGTCGACATCGCTGGCAGCACAATGGAACTCCCCCGCGAATCGCTGAATCTTCTTGCCTCCAGCGGACTCGTCGCCGTCACCGTCGGGTTGCGACCTGAGCAGCTCGAATTGCGCCGCGACGGAGAAGGTTTCGACGTGACGGTCGAACTGGTCGAGGAGCTGGGTAGCGAGTCCTACGTCTACGCACGCAACTCGGGTTCACCGATCACCGGACTGGACGGTCAACCCGTCACCTTCGTCGCACGCTCAGGCGGGCGCGCACCGGCGAAGCTAGCCGAATCGGTCACCATGCGCGTCAACGAAGGCGGCGTCGTGCACCTGTTCCACCCGGTAACGGGTGAGCGCATCGGGAACTAGCCCACGCCGCCTAGCGGAGGTATTTCACGCCGACGACACCGAGCACGCCGAGCGCGATCAACGCGAGGACGGCCCAGCCCAGACCACCGATCCACCAAACGAGTGCGAACAAGACGATCGCCGGGGACAGAGCGATCAGGGTGATGGTCGGGCTGTCCTTGATCGTCTCCAGAGCGGAGCGCGTCCGGTTCCGGTCGATACCTTTACCTGGCATGGTGAGCTCCTCCGTCGGTAGTCATTCCAGAGTAACGCTCATCGACTGCGTACCGACGACACGAAGAAGGTCGAGCTTGTCGCGTGCATCGGTGCCGGGTCGGGGTGAATAGACCAGCAACTGCTGCGCGGCGTTGGGTGTCAGCAGCTTCTCGCAAATCACTTCCACGAGTCCCACCTCGCGGTGCTGGATCCGCTTGACGTCGGAAACACGTACGGAGACTTCGTGTTCGGTCCACAAACTCTCGAACTCCGCACTTGCCGAGCGCAAGCTGCCGACCAATTCGACGACGTCTTCGTCGCCCGAACGACGCGCCGATGTGGCACGGAGATCCGCAACGTTCCTGCGGCTCAGGTAATCCCAGTCCTCTTGCGGAAACATACCGCGACCCCCTGGGTTCATGAAGTAGCGCCAGAAGTGGTAGCGCTCGAGGCCTCGGTACTCCCTGGCGTCGCCGAAAAGCACAACGTGCATCGGGTTCTGCACGAGGATCTCGCTGAGATCCGAGACCACAGCGGCAGGTACGTCGTCCAGCTTCGCCAGAATGTTCAACATCCCCGGCCCGATGTGCTTGTCGCCAGCGCCCCGCACCGGCGCCGAATATCCAACCAGTACAGATGATCACGCTCGTCGTCAGTCAGGCGCAGCGCCCGGGCCAGAGCGCCGAGCACCTGCAACGACGGGTGCGGTCCACGTGCTTGCTCGAGGCGGGTGTAGTAGTCGGTCGACATACCGGCAAGCGAGGCAACCTCGTCGCGACGCAACCCAGGGGTCCGGCGTCGAACACCCGGCGGCAGACCGACGTCGGACGGTACCAACTGTTCGCGGCGTCGACGCAGGAAGTCGGCGAGCTCGGGTCTGTCCATCATTCCACTGTCCTACAGACCCCCGAGCCCTGCCAGGGATCGCCGATCCCCCGATAGACCGTCTCTGCCGGCGGCGACGCAACCGGACGATGGTGGAACCATGACGAACACACAGACATCGAACGAAGCAGCTATCGCCACTGTTCGACTCGGGCACACCGGTCCGACCGTCGGCCGTATCGGACTCGGCGCCATGGGAATGTCCGGATCGTACGGACCTGCCGACGACGCCGAATCGACAGCAACCATTCACGCGGCCCTCGACTCGGGCGCCAACCTCGTCGACACCGGCGACTTCTACGGATCCGGCCACAACGAAGCGCTGATCGGGAAGGCGCTCGCCGATCGACCTCGCGAGGACTATCTGCTGAGCGTCAAATTCGGCGCGCTGCGTGGGCCGGATGGATCATGGAACGGTTTCGACGCTCGTCCCGAAGCGACGAAGAACTTCGTCACGTACTCGCTGCAGCGGTTGGGCGTCGATCACATCGACATCTATCGCCCAGCCCGCCTGGATCCGACCGTGCCGATCGAAGACACCGTCGGTGCGATCGCCGAACTTGTCGACGCCGGCTACGTCAAGCACATCGGACTCTCGGAGGTCGGTGAGGAGACGATTCGCCGGGCCGCAGCGACCGCACCGATCGCGGATCTGCAGATCGAATACTCCATAGTTTCTCGTAGCATCGAGAACCGAATCCTGGCGACAACCCGCGAGCTCGGCATCGGCATCACCGCATACGGCGTTCTGTCGCGCGGACTGTTGAGCGATGCAGTGCGTTCGGGAAAGACGTTCGGCGCACATGACTTTCGTGCACACAGCCCCCGTTTCCAGGGCGACAATCTCGACCGAAACCTGAAGCTGGTCGAGACCCTGGCCACGATCGCCGAGGGCCACGGCGTCAGCGTCGCACAACTCGCCATCGCGTGGGTCCTCGCTCAGGGTGACGACATTGTCCCTGTCCTCGGCGCCCGCACACGCGCACGGTGGGAGGAGTCGAAAGCCGCGCTCGCTGTCCAGCTTTCGACAACCGAACTCGCCGAGATCGAAAAAGCCGTCCCCGCCGACGAAGTGGCGGGCGAACGTTACGCAGCAGCACAATTCGCGTCGTTGGATAGCGAAAAGTAAGGCAGAACCAAGCACAAGGCCCCCAATCCCGAAGGGACTGGGGATAGGCAAAGGCCCCCAGTCCCTTTCGGGATTGGGGGCCTCTGCTCGTGCGTCCTTTCGGAGGCCCTGACCTCCAAAAAGACTCACAAGCGGCGGAGCCGCCTAGCGGAAATCGTTGCTGAAGCCGTAGTCGTCCAACGGAACCGCAGCACCCGTTCCGGAGCCGAAGCCCTCGGGCGAGTAGTACTGGTCGTCGTAGGACGGCACCGCGTACGCGGCCGCACGTGCCTCTTCGGTCGGCTGAACCTGGATGTTGCGGTAACGGTTGATACCGGTACCGGCAGGGATCAGCTTGCCGATGATCACGTTTTCCTTCAGACCGATCAGCTTGTCGCTGCGGCAGTTGATCGCCGCATCGGTAAGCACACGAGTGGTCTCCTGGAACGACGCTGCCGAGAGCCACGAGTCCGTCGCGAGCGACGCCTTAGTGATACCCATCAGCACCGGACGACCTGCCGCGGGCTCAGCACCCTCGGCGACGACGCGACGGTTGCTCGCCTCGAACTCGGCACGCTCGGTGAGCGAACCAGGCAGGAACTCGGTGGCACCCGAATCGATGATCGTCACGCGACGCAGCATCTGGCGAACGATCACCTCGATGTGCTTGTCGTGGATCGACACACCCTGGCTCCGGTACACCTCCTGGACCTCGTTGACGAGGTGGATCTGCACCTGGCGGGGTCCCATGACACGCAGGACCTCGTGCGGATCCGCCGAGCCTTCCAGCAACTGCTGGCCGACCTCGACATGGTCGCCGTCCGAGAGCAGACGCTCGGAGCCGTCGTCGTGCTTGAAGACACGCAGACGTTGCCGCTTCGAGAGCTTGTCGTAGACAACTTCCTCGCCACCGTCATCCGGGATGATGGTGATCTTGTAGAAGCGATCGTCGTCCTCGAGGCGGACCCGTCCGGACACATCGGCAATCGGAGCCTTGCCCTTCGGCACACGAGCTTCGAAGAGCTCCTGCACACGAGGCAGACCGCCCGTGATGTCCTCGCCGGCCACACCACCCTGGTGGAAGGTACGCATGGTCAGCTGGGTACCGGGCTCACCGATCGACTGAGCGGCGACGATGCCGACCGCTTCGCCGATGTCGACGAGCTTGCCTGTTGCCATCGAGCGGCCGTAACACGTTGCGCAGACGCCCGTGCCCGTGGTGCAGGTGAGCACGGAGCGCACCTTCACCTGGGTGATACCGGCTGCCAGGAGCGCGTCGATCGCGGGATCGCCGAGATCGGCGCCACGCTCGACGACAACGTTGCCTGCCGCGTCGACCGCATTCGCGGCCAACGTACGGGCGTAGGTGCTGGTCTCGACATGTGCGTCGCGAACCAGTGAACCGTCGGCCTGCTTCTCGGCGATGTGCGTCGTGATGCCACGCTCGGTGCCACAGTCGTGCTCGCGCACGATGACGTCCTGCGACACGTCGACCAGACGACGGGTCAGGTAACCCGAGTCCGCGGTACGAAGCGCGGTGTCGGCCAGACCCTTACGAGCACCGTGGGTGTTGATGAAGTACTCGAGAACGGTCAGGCCTTCCTTGAAGGAAGACTTGATCGGACGCGGGATGAACTCACCCTTCGGGTTCGTCACCAGACCCTTCATGCCCGCAAGCGACCGAACCTGAGTCATGTTGCCGGCGGCGCCGGACTTCACGATGATCGGGATCGGGTTGTCGTCGGGATAGTGCGCCTCCATGGCCTTGCCGACCTCGTCGGTCGCCTCGGTCCAGATCTTGACCAACGCGCTGTTGCGCTCCGTGTGGTTCAAAGCGCCACGCTGGTACTTGCGCTCGATCTGATCTGCCTGCGCCTCGAACGCCTCCATGATGGCGGGCTTCTCCGGCGGAACCAGAACATCCGACATCGAGATCGTGACACCCGAACGCGTGGCCCAGTAGAAGCCGGCGTCCTTGAGCTTGTCGACGGTCTGCGCAACGACGATCATCGGGTAGCGCTCGGCGAGATCGTTGATGATCGTTGCCTGACGCTTCTTCGGCATCTGCTCGTTGACGAACGGGTAGTCGGCCGGAAGCAGCTCGTTGAAGAGCACACGTCCGAGCGTCGTTTCCGCGGTCCACGCGTCGCCGCGTCGCCAGCCCTCGGGGAACAGCTTGTCCTCGATTTCGCGGGACGGACGCTGCTGGGTCAGGCGGACCTTGATGGCCGCTCGAACCGACAGCGCGCCACGATCGACGGCCATCTGTGCCTCGGCGGGCGAGGAGTACGCACCCGTCTCAGGCAGGTCGGTGCCTGCCGCGGTGTACGAACCAACCGCGTCGTCCTGCAGACGAGTCAGGTGGTACAGACCCGTAACCATGTCCAGACGCGGCATGGCCAACGGACGACCCGATGCCGGCGAGAGGATGTTGTTCGACGACAGCATCAGGATGCGCGCCTCGGCCTGAGCCTCGGCGGACAGCGGAAGGTGCACGGCCATCTGGTCACCGTCGAAGTCGGCGTTGAACGCCTCACAGACGAGCGGGTGCAGCTGAATTGCCTTGCCTTCGACCAACTGTGGCTCGAATGCCTGAATACCCAAGCGGTGCAGCGTAGGTGCGCGGTTCAGCAGCACAGGGTGCTCGGCGATGACCTCTTCGAGAACATCCCACACCTGCGAACGCTGACGCTCGACCATGCGCTTTGCCGACTTGATGTTCTGCGCGTGGTTGAGATCGACCAGGCGCTTCATCACGAACGGCTTGAACAGCTCGAGTGCCATCAGCTTCGGCAGACCACACTGGTGCAGCTTCAGCTGAGGACCGACGACGATCACGGAACGACCCGAGTAGTCGACGCGCTTACCGAGCAGGTTCTGACGGAAACGACCCTGCTTGCCCTTGAGCAGATCGCTCAGCGACTTCAGCGGGCGGTTACCCGGACCGGTGACCGGACGTCCACGACGACCGTTGTCGAACAGTGCGTCGACGGACTCCTGCAACATCCGCTTCTCGTTGTTGACGATGATCTCGGGAGCACCGAGATCGATCAGTCGCTTGAGGCGGTTGTTGCGGTTGATCACGCGGCGGTACAGATCGTTGAGGTCGGACGTCGCGAAACGGCCACCGTCGAGCTGAACCATCGGACGCAGCTCCGGCGGGATCACCGGGACAGCGTCGAGAACCATGCCCATCGGCGAGTTGCCCGACATCTGGAAGGCCGCAACGACCTTCAGACGCTTGAGCGCACGCAGCTTCTTCTGGCCCTTGCCGCTACGGATGGTCTCCCTGAGGATCTCCGCTTCGGCGTGGATGTCGAAGTTCTGCATCAGCTTCTGGATGGACTCCGCGCCCATCGCGCCGGTGAAGTACTCGCCGTAGCGGTCGATCAGCTCACGGTAGAGAACTTCGTCGACGATGAGCTGCTTCGGAGACAGCTTGACGAAGGTGCTCCAGATCTCGTCGAGACGATCCAGCTCGCGCTGTGAACGGTCGCGCAGCTGACGCATTTCGCGCTCGCCGCCGTCCTTCACCTTGCGACGAACATCGGACTTCGCGCCCTCTGCTTCGAGTTCGGCGAGATCGGCTTCGAGCTTCTGCGCACGAGCCTCCAGATCGGCATCGCGCTGATCGCCGACAGCCTTCTTCTCGACCTCCATCTCGGCTTCGAGAGTGGAGAGCTCGTTGTGGCGCAGCTCGTCGTCGACGGCCGTGATGACGTACGCGGCGAAGTAGATGATCTTTTCCAGATCCTTCGGCGCGAGGTCGAGCAGGTAGCCCAACCGCGACGGCACACCCTTGAAGTACCAGATGTGCGTGACCGGAGCGGCGAGCTCGATATGGCCCATCCGCTCGCGGCGAACCTTCGCACGGGTCACCTCGACGCCGCAGCGCTCACAGATGATGCCCTTGAAGCGCACGCGCTTGTACTTGCCGCAGTAGCATTCCCAGTCCCGTGTGGGACCGAAGATCTTCTCGCAGAACAAGCCGTCCTTCTCTGGCTTGAGCGTGCGGTAGTTGATGGTCTCCGGCTTCTTGACCTCACCGAACGACCACTGACGAATATCGTCAGCGGTAGCAAGGCCGATCCGGAGTTCATCGAAGAAGTTGACGTCTAGCACGTAACTTCCTTTCCCCTGTACGGGTTCAGTTGCTGCAAATTCTCAAAGTTGCGGTGAACCGATGTGGCATTCGTCCCGGTAAGCGGTGCGAATGCCACATCGGCACACGTCCTAGTTCGCGAGGTCGTCGGCCGTCGCAGCTTCGTTCCTGGAAAGGTTGATTCCCAGGTTCGCTGCGGCACGCTCGAGATCTTCGTCGTCGCCGTCGGCCATCGTGATGGCTGCACCGTCCGAGGACAGCACCTCCACGTTGAGGCACAACGACTGCAGCTCCTTGAGGAGCACCTTGAACGACTCGGGGATACCAGGCTCAGGGATGTTCTCGCCCTTGACGATCGCCTCGTACACCTTCACGCGACCGACCACGTCGTCCGACTTGATGGTCAGCAGTTCCTGCAGCGTGTAAGCCGCGCCGTAGGCCTGCATCGCCCAGCACTCCATCTCACCGAAGCGCTGGCCACCGAACTGGGCCTTACCACCGAGGGGCTGCTGCGTGATCATCGAGTACGGCCCGGTCGAACGAGCGTGGATCTTGTCGTCGACCAAGTGGTGCAGCTTGATGATGTACATGTAGCCGACCGAAACCGGGTACGGGAACGGCTCGCCGGAACGCCCGTCGAACAACGTCGCCTTACCGTCGGCGCCGACCATCTGCACACCGTCACGGTTGGGCAGCGTCGACTCCAGCAGACCTGTGAGTTCCTTCTCCTGCGCACCGTCGAACACCGGAGTCGCGATGTTCGAATCGGGACCCGCAGCCAGCATCTCTTCGGGAAGAGTTGCTGCCCAGTCGGGACGCGTTCCGTCACTTGCGATCTGGATGTTCCAGCCGGTCTTGCCGATCCACCCGAGGTGGGTCTCCAAGATCTGACCGATGTTCATACGACGCGGCACACCGTGCGTGTTCAGGATGATGTCGACAGGGGTTCCGTCGGGCAGGAACGGCATGTCCTCAGCGGGGAGGATCTTGCCGATGACGCCCTTGTTGCCGTGTCGGCCTGCGAGCTTGTCGCCGTCCTGAATCTTGCGCTTCTGTGCCACGTACACGCGGACCAGTTCGTTGACGCCGGGAGGCAGATCGTCGTCGTCATCGCGGGAGAACACCCGGATGCCGATGACCTTGCCGGACTCGCCGTGCGGAACCTTGAGCGACGTGTCACGAACCTCGCGGGCCTTCTCACCGAAGATCGCGCGCAACAGGCGCTCTTCCGGCGTCAGCTCCGTCTCGCCCTTCGGCGTGACCTTGCCGACCAGCACGTCGCCGTCACGAACCTCGGCACCGATGCGGACGATGCCGCGATCGTCGAGATCCGCGAGGACCTCGTCGGAGACGTTCGGGATGTCCCGAGTGATCTCCTCTGCGCCCAGCTTCGTGTCGCGAGCATCGATCTCGTGCTCTTCGATGTGGATCGAGGTGAGAACGTCCTCTTCCACGAGGCGCTGCGACAGGATGATCGCGTCCTCGTAGTTGTGGCCTTCCCACGGCATGATCGCCACGAGCAGGTTCTTGCCGAGTGCCATTTCACCGTTTTCGGTGCATGGTCCGTCGGCGAGTACCTGGCCCTTCTCGACCCGTGCACCCTCGTCCACGATCGGCCGCTGGTTCGCGCAGGTGCCCTGGTTGGAGCGAGCGAACTTCCGCATCCGGTAGCTCTTGCGAGTGCCGTCGTCGGCCATCACCGTGACGTAGTCGGCCGAAACCTCTTCGACCACACCGCTCTTCTCGGTGATGATGACGTCGCCTGCGTCGATCGCCGCACGCAGTTCCATGCCGGTGCCGACGAGCGGCGCCTCGGAACGAACGAGCGGAACCGCCTGACGCTGCATGTTCGCACCCATCAGGGCGCGGTTTGCATCGTCGTGCTCGAGGAACGGAATCATCGCGGTTGCGACGGACACCATCTGTCGCGGCGAGACGTCCATGTAGTCGACGTTGGTCGACAGGACGAACTCGACTTCGCCACCCTTACGACGAACGAGAATGCGCTCGTCGGTGAAGTGACCGTCGGCGTCGATCGGCGAGTTCGCCTGAGCAACGACGTGGCGGTCCTCTTCGTCGGCGGTGAGGTAGTCGACGTGATCGGTGACCTGACCCTCGACGACCTTGCGGTACGGCGTCTCGATGAAGCCGAACGGGTTGACCCGCGCGTACACCGACAGCGAACCGATCAGGCCGATGTTCGGGCCTTCAGGGGTCTCGATCGGGCACATACGGCCGTAGTGGCTGTGGTGCACGTCGCGAACCTCGAGGCCGGCACGCTCACGGGACAGACCACCGGGACCAAGAGCCGACAGGCGACGCTTGTGGGTGAGACCCGACAACGGGTTGTTCTGGTCCATGAACTGCGACAGCTGCGAAGTTCCGAAGAACTCCTTGATCGCGGCGACGACGGGACGGATGTTGATCAGGGTCTGCGGCGTGATCGCCTCGACGTCCTGAGTCGTCATCCGCTCGCGCACGACGCGCTCCATACGAGACAGACCGACGCGGATCTGATTCTGGATCAGCTCGCCGACCGTACGAAGACGACGATTACCGAAGTGATCGATGTCGTCGACCTCGACGGGAACCTCGATGCCACCGGGAGCCGTCATCGACTGATCGCCCGCATGCAGGTGGACCAGGTACTCGATGGTGGCGACGATGTCTTCTTCGGTGAGAACCGACGACGTGATCGGCTCGCCCGTGTGAATGCCGAGCTTCTTGTTGATCTTGTAGCGACCGACACGAGCCAGGTCGTAGCGCTTCTCCTTGAAGAACAGGTTCTCCAGCAGAGTCTGCGCGCTCTCCTTCGTGGGCGGCTCGCCCGGACGCAGCTTGCGGTAGATGTCGAGCAGGGCCTCGTCGGTACCTGCTGTGTTGTCCTTCTCGAGGGTCGCCATCATGATCTCGGAGAAGCCGAAGCGCTCCGTGATCTGCTCGGTGGACCAACCCAGTGCCTTCAGCAGCACGGTGACCGGCTGACGACGCTTGCGATCGATACGAACACCAACGGTGTCGCGCTTGTCCACGTCGAACTCGAGCCATGCGCCACGACCCGGAATGACCTTCACGCTGTGGAGGTCTTTTTCCGTCGTCTTGTCGATGTTGTGCTCGAAGTACACACCCGGCGAACGAACGAGCTGGCTGACTACCACGCGCTCGGTGCCGTTGATGATGAACGTGCCCTTGTCGGTCATCATCGGGAAATCTCCCATGAAGACCGTCTGGCTCTTGATCTCGCCAGTGTTGTTGTTGATGAATTCGGCGGTGACGAACAACGGCGCCGCGTAGGTCATGTCCTTGTCTTTGCACTCATCGGTCGAGGCCTTGACCTCGTCGAAGCGTGGGTCCGAGAAGGACAACGACATGGATCCCGAGAAGTCCTCGATCGGGGACAGCTCGGTGAGGATCTCCTCCAAACCACCTGCGAGTGCGTTGTCGCCGCGTGCGGTTGCACGTTCACGCCAAGCCGGCGAACCGACCAACCATTCGAACGAATCTGTTTGTAGGTCGAGCAACCCAGGAACTTCCAGGGGCTCACGAATCTTTGCAAAAGAAACCCTAGGCGGGGCTCCGGGAATACCGGCATTGGCCTTGGTCTGGCTAGAGACTGCCAAGATGCGTCCTTCCAGCACCTCACGCGGGCCACGCAAATCGCGTGACCTTCGCTCGTATCTGCTTGTTCTGCGGGGCGTTTTCTAAACTGATCGGGCACGGAGCTGGATGACGCCCGAACGGAAATACGCCCGCAACATGAAGTAAGCGGCACCCGAGAGTGACACTTTCAGCTAAGCAGTTGAGGGGTGGACAGGAGGCAGCCAGCGCAACGTCCAAAACTACACCGAATCTCGACGTATGTCGAGCGGCGCACCAAAAGTAACATCCGAGCTGGGCGTCCGTGCGGTAACGACGCTGGTTGCCAGCGAGCAGTAATACAAATCACTGCTCTGGCGAAGCACCGCTCGGCCCGCGATCTCTCGCATGTCTCGCCACTAGAGTGACGCCTCATCCCGCCCGCGTCAAGGCTTCTTACGGCGTTTTACGCAATCCGATCAGGGGAAATGCGCCATGCATCGCCGCTCCATCGTTTTGGAACGCAAAATCCGCCGAGGCTCAGGAAAACCTGGCCTCGACGGATCTCGAGTCGAACGCTATTGCTTGCGCAGGGAAGGCGAAGATTCGTAGCCGCCCTCGTTGTAAGTCGGCAGCACCTGGGTGTCCTGGTTGCTGTTGTCGTACTGATCGCCGTTGTCGTACTGATCGCCGTTGTCGTAGGTCGAGTACTGCTGCGTGTCCTGCGTTGCGTCGAGGTCGTTCTGGATCGCGACCTGAGCGGCGTGCGGCAGCGTGTGCATGATCTCGCGAACTCGGGCCTGGCGGCGATCGATCGCCTTGCGGTGCGGCATACCCGGCGTTGCGACCATCTGCGGCACGATGCCCTCGACGTCTTCCACGCCACCGGCATGGTGACCGGCATCGGCGAGAGCCTGCTCCTGCGCCATCTGCGCCTCGTCCTTTTCCTCGGACATACCGATCGGACCGATCATCCGACCGTTGAGGAACTGCTTGACGACGGGCTCGTCGGAGGTCAACAGCACTTCGCGGGGTCCGAACATCACCAGGTTGCGACGGAACAGCATGCCGATGTTGTCCGGCACCGTACGAGCGAGGTTGATGTTGTGCGACACGATCAGGAACGTCGCGTCGATCTGCGCGTTGATGTCGAGGAACAACTGGCTGATGTAGGTCGTACGCACCGGATCGAGACCCGAGTCGGGCTCGTCGACCAGGATGATCTCCGGATCGAGTACCAGAGCACGCGCCAGGCCGGCGCGCTTGCGCATACCGCCGGAGATCTCGCCGGGCAGCTTGCCCTCGGCGCCGGTCAGACCGACCAGGTCCAACTTCTCCATGACGACCTTGCGGATGTCGGATTCGGACTTCTTGGTGTGCTCGCGCAACGGGAACGCCACGTTGTCGAACAGGTCCATCGAGCCGAAGAGTGCGCCGTCCTGGAAGAGGACGCCGAACAGTTTGCGGATCTCGTACAGCTCCTTGTTGGAGCACGTCGTGATGTTGGTGTCACCGATGAAGATCTCGCCCTCTTCGGGCTTGAGCAGACCGATCAGCGACTTCAGGAACACGGACTTACCCGTGCCCGACGGGCCGACCATCAGGCTGATCTCACCCGGAGGGATGTTCAGCGTGACGTTCTGCCAGATATTTTGCCGTCCGAAAGACTTACTGATGCCTTCGGTCCTGACTGCTACGCCCACGCCAACCTCCACATTCGAACAGACACAACCCATCGACACGAGCCTGACCCGAGCCATTGTGCGTTCGGACACTGTATCCCAAGGGGTGTGCCTCAGGTGACAGTGCTTGCAAACCCGCAACACAAACGAAAGCGGGCGACCCCCGAAGGGATCGCCCGCCTGGCGTAGGCGCTCGACGCGCGTTTCGCCGAACTACTTGACGGACACCTTGGCGCCGGCGCCTTCGAGCTTCGCCTTTGCAGCCTCGGCTGCGTCCTTGGCAACCTTCTCCAGGATGGCCTTCGGAGCGCTCTCGACGAGGTCCTTGGCTTCCTTGAGGCCCAGGCCGGAGACGATCTCGCGAACGACCTTGATGACCTGGATCTTCTTGTCGCCGGCACCCTCGAGGATGACGTCGAACTCGTCCTGCTCCTCGGCTGCCTCAGCGGCTGCCGGGGGTCCGCCTGCGGCTGCAACAGCAACCGGAGCAGCGGCGGTGACCTCGAAGGTCTCCTCGAATGCCTTGACGAACTCCGAGAGCTCGAGCAGGGTCAGTTCCTTGAAAGCGTCGAGCAACTCATCGGTGGTGAGCTTCGCCATGATGGCGGTCCTTCCTTTTGGTTCCAGTCGCTGATCCCGCGACCTGGATTGCACGCGCAGCGTGCGTGGTGGTTATGCGTGATGCGCGGGTGCGGATCAGCTTTCGGTAGCAACTTCGGCAGCGTCGGTCGCTTCGGCGGCTTCGGAAACCGCCGGAGCACCCTCTGCTGCTTGCCTCTTCTCCTGCAACGCAACGGCCAAGCGGGCCACCTGCGATGCGGGAGCGTTGAACAGAACTGCGGCCTTGACCAAGTTGCCCTTCATCGCGCCGGCAAGCTTCGCCAACAGGATCTCGCGAGACTCGAGGTCCGCGATCCGGTTGATCTCGTCCACGGACAGCGCACGGCCGTCCATGTAGCCGCCCTTGACGATCAGCGCCTTGTTGTCCTTCGCGAAGGCTTTGATCGCCTTCGCTGCGTCGACCGGTTCGCCGTTGACGAATGCAATGGCGGTCGGACCGACGAACAAGTCGTCGAGGCCTTCTACGCCCGCTTCAGCAGCGGCACGCTTGACCAGGGTGTTCTTGGCGACGGAGTAGGTAGCGTTCGCGCCGAGCGCACGCCGCAGATCAGTGATCTTTCCTACGGACAGACCACGGTATTCCGTGACAACCGCTGCGGTGGAACCTTTGAACTGCTCCGTGATCTCCGCTACCGCGGTGACCTTCTCAGGCTTTGCCATACTTCGCCTCCTCTCGTGACGGTCAGTACTTCTTGGACCCTGTTCGACCGAAAGCCGTTGGTGGTCAGGCAAAGTACGAAGGGAGGAGAGAATGCAAAACGCCCCGGTGCAGGGCACACGGGGCGTATGAGGACGCAACGCAAAAGCATCGCAATCCCTACCTCGATCTCCTGCGTGGGTCGCCGGACAATGCTTTCCGGACCTTCAACTGCGCTTCTGGTAGAAATCCCAGAATCACAGTGACCAACGGTCTTGGGTAGAACGTGATTGGGTGGCTATCGAAATGCTCGACGGCCGTCCGACAGCGTACCCGACCCAGGCGCGAACAGCCAAAACGCTTACAGTCGGGCGGAGAACGACCGACGACGACTGTGAGGGTCACCGATGACGCAGGACATTCGACGCGGCACAGCGGACGCCAACGGACTGACGCTCGCATACGAGGACATGGGCGATATCGGCGCACCGCCGGTGCTGCTCATCATGGGGTTCAGCGCACAGCTCACACTGTGGCCAACCGAGTTCTGCGACCAACTTGTCGATGCAGGCTACCGAGTGATCCGTTTCGACAATCGCGACATCGGCCTCTCGACCAAGATGGACGGAACCCGGGTATCCGGCTCGATGCTGCTGCGCATGGCGCTCTTCGAACTCGGCCGGCCAAGCGCTGTGCCGTACACCCTCCCCGACATGGCCGCCGATACCCGAGGCCTGCTCGACCACCTCGGCATCGACTCGGCCCACGTCGTCGGCGCATCGATGGGCGGGATGATCGCCCAGGTGCTCGCCGCCCAGAGTCCGGATCGCGTCCGCACCCTCGGCATCATCTTCTCGAGCACGAACCAGCCGTTCCTACCGCCTCCCGCGCCCCTCGCGCTCAAGGCACTGCTCTCCAGCCCCGGCAAGAACCCGACGCGAGACGACGTCGTCAAGCTGATCATGCGAGGTCAACAAGCAATCGGCAGCCCCGCGTATCGGGTGTCCGCCGAGGTCGCCGCCCAACGCGCGGGCGAGAGTTACGACCGCAGCTACCACCCGGCAGGCGTCGTCCGGCAGTTCGGCGCGGTCACAGGTAGCGGCAGCCTGCTTCGCTTCACAAAGAAGATCGACAAGCCGACCGTCGTGATTCACGGTGCCAAGGACCCACTCATCCGTCCTGCGGCAGGCAAGGCCGTCGCTCGCGCGATCAAAGGTTCGACGCTGCACATCATCGACGGCATGGGCCACGACCTACCCGTAGAACTGCTGCCGAAGATCACCGGCCTACTCGTGGACAACTTCGAGCGTGCTTAGTCGACGGTGTCTGCGTCGATAATCTCCGCGACGTCGGCCGCTTCCGCGATGTCGCGCTCGCTCCTGACAGTCCGCGGCGCAGGTCTGCGCTTCATCCCCGGCATCCGCATCGCGAAATCGCGCAACGGCTCGACAGCGACCGACAGCAACTGCGCCGACTCGTCCACCGCCTTGATCGGACGGTCCAGTGATTCGATCACCGGACCGATCCTCGCGATACGTTCCAAAGAGTCGGTGACGCGTTCGATGATGCCGCCGTCTTCGACGAGCTGCTGGATCAAACCCTGCTCTGCAAGTAGCTGATCAAGCACACCGCCCTTGGCAAGAACTCGTTCCAGCGCACCGTCGTCGGACAGCAGACGCTCCAACGGACCACCCGGTGCCGTGACGCGATCCACCGCGCCACCGGGCTCCATCAACCGGTCCAACGGGCCGCCGGGGGTCGACAGTCTCGCGACGATCCCGTCCTCGGCGAGCAACCTATCCAGCACTCCACCGGGTGCCAACGCCTTGCCGAGCGGTTGGTCGGCGGCCGTCATCGTCGACACCTGATTCGCCATCCGAAGCGGACCATCGGGGTCGACCAATTTGGCAACACCGATACTCGCCTCGCCGAACGCGACAGCAACACGGACGGGGAACGTAATCATGTCGAACAGACCCATGAACGCAAACCCTACTTCAGGCCCCGAGGCCGAATGCAGT